>NZ_JBTMXB010000022.1:0-69788 GCF_054489405.1 Mesorhizobium sp. A623 | reverse complement strand
TGGTTCAAATCCAACCCCCGCAACCAAATCATAAAAGCCCGCCAGATAAACCTCCGGCGGGCTTTTTGCTGTTTGTGCAGCAATCCCGTGCGGCCAAGATGCACGCACGCAAAAAAAGTTATGTAACAAGCAGCTTACGGATCGGCGTTGCAGAGCATGATATGGCAGCAGCCGCTGCCGTGCCCCGGCGTCCACGTGATATTGTCGAAGCGTATGCCCGGCGCTTCGAACAGGCCCCGGTCGAAAGCTCCGGCAATCCGGCAGAGCGTCGCCAGCTTTTCGTCATCGACGCCGGCTTCCGCCCAGGCATCTTTTAGCGGACAGCGCTTTACCTTGAACGTGATGCGGTCGTCACCTCGCTCCACGTCCGTCGGATACATGCGGCCCCCGTCCGGGCTGACGGAGAGGAAGGCCTCGCCGATGGCGCGGGCGTCGTTTGGCCCGAACCTGGAGAAGGCTGCCGCCGCGACCTCCCGTCCCCGCTTTTCTATGGCCCGGATCATCACCGCCTCGGCACGAGCGGCACCCATTTCCTGGGTCAATTCCTCCAGCATCAGCCGATAGAGATCGGCGCGGTTCTTGAATGCCGAATCCAGTTCAAGCGCGAGTTTTTCGGCCCGTTCGTCGTTGTCTGTCATCTCGGCTCCAAATGCTATTTATCGGTCTAATCGTGGGACCGCCGCGACCAAGGCTTGCGCTACCTGCGACCGCGGCGCGTCGATCACCTCGGTCGCGCTGCCCGTTTCCACGATCTTACCGGCAGCCATGACCGCAACGCGGTGGGCTATTGCGCGAACGACCGCCAGATCGTGTGAAATGAAGAGATAGGCGATCCGTTCCTCCCGTTGCAGATCGAGAAGCAATTCCAGAATCTTGCCGCGCACCGACACATCGAGCGCTGAAACGGCTTCGTCGAGCACGATCAGTGCCGGTTTGGTCGCCAGGGCACAGGCAATTGCAACGCGCTGCCGCTGGCCTCCGGAAATGTCATGGATCGCCCGACTTGCCAGTGCCGCTGTAAGGCCGACGCGTTCCAGCAGTTCTTCGATCCGTCGAGGCCGCTCTGGGGACCGACATTGCGTGTGGATGCGCAACGGCGCATCCAGCACCTGGCGAACCGATGCGCGCGGATTGAAGGCGGCGAGCGGATCCTGAAACACCATTTGCAGCCTTGCGCGGCGCGCGCGCAAAGCGGCCCCACGCAACTTCAACAGGTCGCCGTCTTCGAAGCGAATGGCGCCCGCGTCCGGTTCAATCAACCGCAGCAGCAGGCGTGCGACGGTAGATTTTCCGCTGCCGGAAGGGCCTGCAAGCGCCAGCGTTTCGGCAGGTTCTATGTGAAACGAAATGCCGTCGACCGCGCTAACGGTCCTGCCAGCGCTGGAGAAACGCTTGGTAAGGTCCTTAACTGTAAGTAATGGCTTATTCATACGTCAGGCACGCGACTGCAGGAGCAACGGCTTCGTGCCGAGGCCGATATGGGCATCGAGCAGCGTCTGCGCATAGGCACTGCGCGGTGCGCTTATTACCTGCTCGGTGTCGCCGAGTTCGACCAGTTCGCCGTGGCGGAACACCGCGATCCGCTCGGCAAGGTTGGCGGCGAGTGCGATGTCGTGGGTAACGAACAGCAGCGCCATTCCGTCTTCGGCGACCAACCGGCGAATGAGCGAGACGATCTCGGCCTGCACGATTGTGTCGAGCGCGCTGGTCGCCTCGTCGGCGATGAGCAGGCGCGGGCCGGCGGCTATCGCTGCGGCGATTGCGGTCCGCTGCCTCTGGCCACCGGAAAATTGGTGGGGAAAGGCATGCATGGCCGAATCCGGGTCGGGGATCCGGACCCGTTCAAGCAGTTCCCTTGCGCGCGAATAGGCTTGCCGCCAACCGAGACCGAGATGCGCCTTCGCTACTTCCGCGATCTGCTTGCCAATGGGCATGACTGGATCGAGGCTTGCCGACGGGTCCTGGAAAATGAAACCGATATCGCGCCCGCCTTGTGGGAGGTGGTCGAAACCATCCCATTCGATAGTACCGGAAACGCTTGCGGTGTGCGGTAACAATCCGGCAAGCGCCAAGGCCAGCGTGCTCTTGCCCGATCCGCTTTCGCCAATGATCGCTAAGCGCTCGCCGGCCTTGAGTTCGAGATTGATTTCGCTTAGCGCGGTGATCTTCGTGCCGTCGCCCTCATAGGTAACGGACAGGCTATTTATATAAGCGAGAGCTTTCTTTTGCAGATCGGTCATGACAGGCCGCGCCGGATTGCGGTCGCCTCGACCACGCCTTCGCCGGCCAGATAGACGCCGAGCACCGTGAACACCAGCGCGATGCCCGGCACGATCGACAGGAACGGCGCGGAACGGAGCACGGTGCGGCCTTCCGCGATCATGCCGCCCCAGGTGACGCGGTTGGGATCGCCAAGGCCGAGAAAGGAAAGTGCGGCCTCGGTCAGGATGGCGCCGGCGACGATGATCGAAGACAGGGCCAGGACCGGCGGCAGCGCGTTCGGCAGGATTTCGCAAAAGGCGATTTCCAGCGGATGCATGCCGACGACGCGTGCCCTGGCGACATAGTCGCGCTCGCGGATCGACAGGACTTCGGCGCGCGCGATGCGGGCCGGACCGGTCCAGGCAGACAGCGTGATCGCCACGACGACCACGGTAAGGGAGGGGCCGACGACGCTGACGAAGGCCAGCGCCAACAGGAAGCCCGGTACCGTCTGGAAAGCGTCGGTAATGCGCATCAAGACCTCGTCGATCAGTCCGCCGGCAAAGCCTGCCAGCGTACCAACGATTGCGCCGACGATGAGGGAAGCGGCGGCGGCGGCTAGCCCGACGGCGAGCGAGGTGCGCGCGCCGTGGAACAGTTCAGCCAGTACGTTGCGGCCGAGACGGTCGGTGCCGAGCGGCATCGTCCAGTCCTGGAAGGGCGGCAAAAGGGCAGGGCCGGCGATGGCCTGCGGGTCGCCGGGAAAGAGAAGGGGTGCTGCGAGAGCCATGGCGAGCAATGCCGCCAGGATCAAAGCGCCCGCGACGGCTTCGGGTTTGCGGAAAAAGCGGCTCATGCCGAGGCCTCGCCGGCGCCGACGCGCGGATCGAGGAATGCGTAGGCGATGTCGACCAGCAGGTTGATGAGCACAACCAGCACCGCGCTGGTCAAGATGATGCCGAGCAGCAACGGCGTGTCGCGCGCCGTAACGGCTTCCTGCGCCAGCCGACCCAGGCCGGGGATCGCAAACACGCTTTCGATGACAACGCTGCCGCCCAGCATCTGCGCCGATTGCAGGCCGAGCATTGTGACGAGGGGCAAAAGCGCGTTGCGCGCGACATGAGCAAGCACGATGCGGCCGTGTGGGATACCTCGGGCGCGGGCGGCGAGAATGAAATCCATGCGCCACACCTCCGCCATGCCGGCGCGCATCATGCGCAGATAGAGCGCCAGATAGATGAAGCCGAGAGCGGCCACAGGCAGGATCAGATGGGTGGCAATGTCGGCTGCGCGGGCAAGGCCGGTATTGATGGAGGCAATCGTTTCAATGCCGCCGACAGGCAGCCAGCGCAATCGGACCGCAAACAGGACGATCAGCACGAGGCCCAGCCAGAAGCCCGGCACCGCATAAAGCGCCAGCGAAGCGATGGACAGGAAGCGGTCGCGAAAACTGCCGGGTCTGGCACCAGCATAAATGCCGAATGCAGCCCCGAGCCCGAAAGACAGGGCGGTGGCGCTGCCCATCAAAAGCAGCGTGTTGGGCAGGCGCTCCAGGATCACGTCGCGGATCGGGCGCGAGAAGGCGACCGAGTGGCCAAGGTCGAGATGCGCCAACGCCCAGACGTAATTGGCAAGCCGGGTCGGCGCTGATTGATCGAGGCCCCAGCGCTGGCGCAACACCTCGATCATGCCGGCATCGCCGCCCGCCGAGACGGTATAGGCATCAACGGCGTCGCCCGGTGCCGCTTCGAGCAGGAAGAACGTGCCGACGATGACAATCGCCAGCACGAAGATTGAGCCAAGCAGGCGGCGGCGCAGGAGGATGAGCGCGCGGGTCATGGGGCGGGGATTCCGCGTAAATTAGTGCGCCGAGTTCTGTCGCGCCCCCCTCTGGCCTGCCGGCCATCTCCCCCGCAAGGGGGGAGATCAGTCACGCGCCCCTCACAGCCTTTTCTGTAACGTTGGCGATTGGGGCGAACCTCGCGGACCGATAATCTCCCCACCCGAGGGGGGTGAGGAGCGGTTCGGGTAGCGAACGAAAGGCCCCAAAATGGGCTTTTCGAGCGACGAACGCCCGTAGCCATAGCGGAGGGCCGAAGCCGGTAGGACAGAGGGGGGCGACGTAGAGCGTTCACGCTGCGAATTGACCACCGGCGGGCGGCGGGAGCAAGCGCTGAAGCGCCTATTCCTCCAGCCATGTATCGGCCCAGTTGGATACGGCCCAGCGCGGATTGTCGGCGATGTTCTGCACCTTGTCGCTGGCGACGCTGATGAAACTCCACTCGGCGACATTGATAAGCGGCAGGTCGGCGGCCACTTTCTTCTGGAATTCCTTGTAGAGTTCGGTGCGCGCGCCGGAATCCAGCGTCTCCGAAGCTTTTGCGATAAGCGCGTCTAGCTCGGCATTCTTGTAACCGCCCTGGTTGGAAAAGGGCACGCCATCGGGAATGCCGCTCTGCACCAGAATGGTGGTGGAGATGGCCGGGTCGCCACGGAACACCGGTGGCCCAACCGCCAGGTCGAAGGCATGGTCGGTATAGACGGCTTTCTGGTGAGCGGCGGCATCGTTGTTGACCAGTTGCGCATCGATGCCGATGGCCGCCAGTGCCTGCCGGAAATAATCGCCGAATTGCTTGGTCTCGTTGAAATAGGGTGCCGGCAGAAGTTTCAGCGAGAAACGGATGCCGTCCGAACCGCGCTTGTAGCCGGCTTCGTCCAGCAGCGCGTTGGCCTTGGCGACGTCGAACGGGTAAGTCTCGACATCGGGCGTGTAGAACTGCGGATCGTTTTTCGGCACGGGGCCGGTGGCGGCGGCGGCATAGCCGAGAAACACGGTCTTGACGACGAAGTCCTTGTCGATGCTGTGCGCGATCGCCTGCCGCACCTTCAGGTCGGCCAGTTCCTTGCGGCGATGGTTGATCTCCACCACCAGTTGATAGGTCAGGCCCTCGTAGCCCTTGCTCACCACCTTTAGGCCGGGCACCTTGGAAATACGCTCCAGGTCGGCGAGAGGCACCGCCGAGAAGGCCGCAAGCTGGATTTCTCCCGCTTCAAGCGCGCTTGCGGCCGAGGCGCGGTCGGGCAGCACCTGGTAGATGATTTCGTCAAGATAGGGTTCGTCCTTGCCCCAGTATTCGTCATTCTTCGCCAGCCGGTAATATTCGCCGGGCTTGTATTCCGCCAGTTTGAAAGGCCCGGTGCCGACGAGCGCATTGTTTGCCGGGTTATCCTCGATCTTGCCATTGTCGAAGATGTGTTTGGCCACGACGCTCGAGAGTGCGGGCAGCGCATTGCGGATCAACTGGAACGGGGTCGGCTTCGAGAACTTGAACACGGCGGTCAGTTTGTCGGGCGTCTCGACGGCCTCGAGGTCCTTGAACACCGTGCGGCCGAGATTTTGCAGCGGCTTCCAGACCTGCAACGCCGAAAACGCCACGTCCGCCGATGTGAACGGCTTGCCGTCGTGCCATTTCACGCCTTCGCGCAGCTTGAAGGTGACTGAGAGCCCATCGGCAGCACCTTCCCAACTGACGGCAAGGCGGGGGGCAAGGCCGTCCTCGCCGCTGAAGTCGGCTTCGGCCAGCGTCTCGATGACCTTGCTGGAAATGAAGAAGACGCCGTTGGAGGCGACGATGGCCGGGTTGAGATTGCGGGGCTCGGAATCGGCTGCGACCACCAACCTTCCGCCTTTTCGCGGCGTCTGCGCCCAGCCGATGGAGGGCAGGGCGGTGGAGGCGAGCAGCAGAGCCGAGCCGGAAAGCACGGTGCGTCTTGAAATCCTGAATTCCGACATGGCCAACTCCTGTGCCGTCAGCAGACAGCGTAGCTGTTTGCGATGCGCAACCTGAGCTGGCCGGCACCTTGCGGCCGGGATTATGACCTTTCGCGCCCGTTTCGCCAGAGAAGGAAGTCGCGCATCGGGGCGTGGCGTTGAAAATTCCTTCCGCTGGACCAGTTTCGGGCGGGCAGCGACGCTCGAAAAGAGCGCTCAGCCGTCCTTATTTGCCGCGTCGGCGCAACCCGTCGAAATAGACGATGATGATGATCAGCGCGCCGGTAATCACGCGCTGCCAGAACGAGTTGACGTTCAAAAGGTTGGCGCCGTTGTTGATGGTCGCGAGGATGAAGGCGCCAAGCAGGGGTCCGTGGATCGAGCCGATAGCGCCGAACAGCGACGTGCCGCCGATCACCGACGAGGCGATGGCCTGCAACTCCCAGCCTTCGGCCTGCGTCGGGTTGCCGATGCCGATGCGCGAGGCCAGAAGCACGCCGACAAAAGCCGCGCACAGGCCCGACAGGATGTAGGCCATATAGATGGTGCGCGGCACGTTGACGCCGGACAGGCGCGAGGCCTCCGCATTGGAGCCGACCGAGAAGAGGTAGCGGCCCCAGCGACTGTGGTGCAGGAGGATATAGGAGGGAACGCCGACGAGGATGACCATCCAGAACAAATTGGGGATGCCGAGAAACGAATTGCGCGAAAACTCCTGGAACGCATCGTTGTTGATCGAGATCGAGTTGCCGTTGGTCATCAAGAGGCCGATGCCGCGCAGCGAGGTCAAGGTGGCGAGCGTGATGATGAAGGGCGGCAGGCCCATTCGCACGATGCCGAAGCCGTGGAATAAGCCGATGCCGACGCCGACCAGAAGGGTGGCAAGCACCGCCACCCATACCGGCCAGCCGGCCTGGATCAGAAGAGCCGGAATGACCGTGCAAAAGCCGACAATTGCGCCCACCGACAGGTCGATGCCGCCGGTGATGATGACGAATGTCTGGCCGACAGCCAGGATGGCGATCATCGAGCCCTGGCGAAGAAGGTTGGAGATGTTGATGGCGGAGGCGAAGCTGGGCGTCGCCAGCGAAAGCGCGATCCACAAGGCCGCAAGAAGCAGCAGCAGCGTGAGGCCGAACAGGACGTTGTAGTTCCGCTTCGGTTTGGCGGCGGGTAGGGTTTCGATGCTCATTCTTTCGTTCCCCGTATTTTTTCTTTTTGGTGGTGCTTCGACGTCAGCCGATGGCCTGCGTCAGGACTTCCTCATGGCTGGCGTCACGAAAGCCGTGGCTGGCCACGAGCCTGCCCGCGCGGAACACATGCAATCGGTCGGACAGTTCATAGACTTCCGGCAAATAGGACGAGATCAGAATGATGCCTGCTCCCTCCGCCAATAGCGTGCTGAACAGGCGGTATATCTCGGCCTTGGTGCCGACATCGACGCCGACCGTCGGCTCGTCGAAAATGAACAGCTTGGCGCCATGGTTCAGCCATTTGCCGATGACGATCTTCTGCTGGTTGCCGCCGGACAGGCTGGAGGCCAGCACATTGCGGGTGGGCGTCTTGATGCGAAGGCCCACGATCTGGCGCTCGGCCTGTGCCTTCTCCTGGGTCGGCGAAATCAGCAGGTTCCTGCTGATGCGCTTGTAGATCGGGAGGTTCAGGTTGAGGCTGACCGGCAGGTTGAGGCACAGGCCCTGGTCGCGGCGGCTTTCGGGCGCCAGCGCCATGCCCAGCCGGATCGCGTCGTGCTCGGAATTGACGGCCACCTCATTGCCTTGCCAGAAGATGGTGCCCGCGGACTTGCGGTTGCGGCCGTACAGCGTGGTGACGAACTCGCTGCGCCCGGCGCCGATCAATCCGTAGAGGCCGACGATTTCGCCCTCCCTCACCGTGATGGAAACATCGTCGAAGCCCTTGCCGGACAGGTACTTCGCTTCGACGATGGCCGCACCCGGTTCGAAATGCTCCTTGTGGTAGATCTGCTCGATCGATCGGTTGATCATCATCTTGACCAGTTCGGCATCGTCGGTTTCGGCGATGTCGCGGGTGCCGACCAGCGTGCCGTCGCGCAGCACCGAAACGCGGTCGGCAAGCTCGAATACTTCCTCCATCCGATGGCTGATATAGACGATGGTGACACCTTCGTCCTTCAGCCGGCGGATCAGCGTGAACAACTGATCCGCTTCCTTGCGGGTGAGGTAGGCGGTGGGTTCGTCGAAGATCAGGAATTTGGTGCCTCGCACGGTGGCGCGGGCGGCGGCGATCAATTGCTGTTGCCCGATGGTCAGGTCGCCCAATTCGACCTGAGCCGGCAGGTCGAAGCCGATGTCGTCGATGATCTTTTGCGCATCGCGGATCATCTTGCCCTTTTGCAGGATGCCGAAGCGAATGGCTTCCTCACCAAGGAACATGTTTCCGGCCACGGTGAGGTGCCGGCACAGGACCATTTCCTGGTGCACGGCATTGATGCCCAGCGCCATCGCTTCGTGCGGCGAGGCGAGGGCCGTCGGCTGTCCTTCCCAGATGATCTCGCCGGATGTGCGCGGTATCACGCCGGTCAGGAGCTTTATCAGGGTCGATTTGCCGGCGCCGTTTTCGCCGACGATGGCGTGGATTTCCCCGGCCTTGAAGGCGAGGTCTATCGGTTTCAGCGCATGGGTGCCGGGGTATTTTTTCTCCAGCCCGCGCAGTTCCAGGATGGTCCTGCCGGGTTGAAGAACGGGGGCTGGATGCAATTCCTGTGCCGTCGGATTCATGGCGGTCCTCCCGATTGCCCGTCTCTCGCCGTTCTTTGATGGAGCCGGGATAATCCGAAAACCGATTTCACTTTTCGGTCCCATGCTCCAGCGCGGCAATTTCCGGGGCCGCTACAGCCCCGGAAAAGTTCGGCTGGCGTGCTCAGTCGAGCTTCGGATTGAGCAGCGCGTCGATCTTCGGGTCCTTCATGTTCGCCTTGGTGACCAGATTGGCGCCGGTATCGACGAATTTCTCGACCGCTTCGCCCTTAGAGGCAGCGAGCGCGGTCTTGATGCCGTCATAGCCCATGCGGTAGGGGTCCTGCACCACGAGGGCCGAGATGACGCCGTCCTCAAGGAACTTGACCAGTTTTTCGTCGCTGTCGAAGCCGACGAGCGCGACCTTGCCGCCAAGGTTGTTTTCAGCGATCGCCTGGCCGACGCCCTGCGCCATGATCAGGTTGGAGGCGAAAATGCCCTTCAGGTCCGGATTGGCGGTGATAAGGTCGGTGGCGATGTTGAGGCCGGTAGTGGCCTGGCCATCGGCATATTTGTCGGCCACGACCGTCAGGCCCGGATACTTGGCCTTGACCTCCTCAAGGAAGCCTTCGCGGCGCGATTCCAGCGATCCGGCTCCCGGCAGCGCGGTGATGATCGCCACCTTGCCCTCGACCTTGCCGCCGTTCGCGGCCCCGATCGCCTCGGCCAGGCCATCGGCGGCAACCTTGCCACCCACCTTGTTGTCGGTGGTCAGGAACGAGGTGAAGGCGTTGGACTCGGCGCTGGAGTCGATGCCGATGATCTTGACCTTCTTGGCCGCTTCATCGATCGGCTTGCCAAGCGCCTTGGCTTCGGTCGGAGAGATGACGATGGCCGCCGGGTTGCCGGCGACGGCATTTTCGAGGATGGAGATCTGGCCGTTGACGTCCGTTTCGGCCTGCGCGCCGAGTTCCGGCACGTTGACGCCAAGGTCCTTGCCGGCCTTGCGGGCACCGGCCAGCACGATCTGCCAATAGAAGGACGTGGTGTCCTTGACGATGATCGGAATGGTTATGTCGGCGGCAAAAGCCGATCCGGCCGGCACGACACCGGCCAGCATCGAAGCAGCGCCCAGCACTACGAAAGTACGGCGATTAAGCTTTCCATTGAACGATTCCATAGGCTTCCTCCCTAAGGCGCCTGGTGAATTTCGCGAATATTCTATCGGAGCAGGCGCGGCTCAAACAGAATTTTATCGATAAAAAACAGAAATTCCAGTAATTCATTCCTCAGGCTGTGTCGAGAAATTTTGCACAGTCGAGCTTTGGCCAGCGCCGGTTTTCTCCCTTGTGTAATGAAATTTAAATTCCAACGATAGTCAATAGAGAATGAACATTCGATATTGTGTCGCCGCATGGATCACCTCCACCATGCACCTTCCTCGGCATTCGGCTCATTCGCGCACCGCGCCTGTCAGCGGCGCCTGCACCGTCGTGTGCAGACGATATTTTTCGTACGCCTCGGCCGGGACTGGGACATCGAGCAGATCGATGTTGCGGGTCACGCTGGAGGCCTTGGCGGTGCCGATGAGCACCGTCGCCACGGCCGGTTCTTCGAGCGGAAAGCGCATCGCGGCGGCCGCGAGCGGATAGCCGCCTTGCGCGGCGACCGCCTCCATTGCCGCCACTTTCCTCAAGATGTCATCCGACGCGGCCCCATAGTCGAAATTCGAGCCTGGCCTTGCGCCGGTTGCCAATATGCCGGAATTGAACACGCCGCCGATGACCAGCGATGTCTGATCCTTCCTGCACAGCGGGATAAGCTCCGCTTCGGCGGACCGGTCGAGTAGCGAATAGCGCCCGGCCAGAAGGATGCAGTCGAGCGGTGCCCGGTGCATGACGTTCAGGCAGACTTCCACCTCGTTGACGCCGAGCCCATAGGCGGAGATCACGCCGGTCGATTTCAATTCTTCCAGCGCCCTGATGCCGCCGTCGAGCAATTGCCTGAGATGCACTTTGGTCAGTTCGAAGCCGTGGGTGTAGACGCCGATGTCGTGGACGTAGAGCATGTCGATGCGGTTCAGGCCGAGGCGGGCATAGCTTGCTTCGAGCGAACGCATGATGCCGTCGTAGCTGTAGTCGTAGACGGGCTTGAACGGCAGCGGGTCGACGAAGCCGAGATCGGGAACCTGGTCGTTCGGCACCGGCTGGAGTAGGCGGCCGACTTTGGTCGACAGCACATAGTCGTTGCGCGGCTTGTCGCGCAGGTAGTCGCCGAAACGGCGTTCGGAAAGACCGAAGCCATAGTGGGGGGCCGTATCGAAATAGCGCATCCCCGCGTTCCAGGCGGCGTCGAGGGTAGCCATCGCATCCCCGCGCGTAACCGCATGGTAGAGATTGCCCAGCGATGCGCCGCCGAAACTGTATTCGGTGACTTCGAGTTCTGTCTTGCCGATGCGGCGCCTGTTCATGCGGCCATTCCCGATCGTCGATCTACAAGGTTGCGCCGAGGTGCCACGGCACGAACTCATTGTCGCCGTAGCCGAATTCCTCGCTCTTGGTCTTGCGGCCGGATGCCGTTTCGACGATCAGTTCGAAAATCTCCCGGCCCATGCCGGCGATCGTCTTTTCGCCGGAGGCGATGACACCGCAATTCATGTCCATGTCTTCCTCCATCTGGTGGTACATGGTGGAATTGGTGGCGAGCTTGATGGATGGTGTCGGTCGGCAGCCGAAACAGGAACCGCGCCCGGTGGTGAAGACAATGATATTCGCCCCGCCCGCGACCTGCCCGGTAGCCGAAACCGGGTCGTAGCCGGGCGTGTCCATGAAAACCAGTCCGTTGCCGCTGACCTTTTCAGCATAGGCGAAGACGCCGTTGAGCGGCGTCTGGCCGCCCTTGGCGACGGCCCCCAGCGATTTTTCCAGAATGGTGGTCAGCCCGCCGCGCTTGTTGCCGGGCGAGGGATTGTTGTCGATGGATGCGCCATGCTTGGCGACATGGGCTTCCCACCATTTGATCAACCCGTCGAGTTTCGCGGCAATTTCGGGCGTGGCGGCGCGCGCGCCGAGCAGATGTTCGGCACCGTAGATTTCCGTGGTTTCGGACAGGATGCCGATGCCTCCGACGCCCGCCAGAATATCGACGGCAGCGCCTAGCGCCGGATTGGCGGTGATGCCGGACATGCCGTCCGAGCCGCCGCATTGCAGGCCGACGACGATCTCGCTGACCGGGATCGGCTCACGTTCCAGGTGGCCGATTTCCTCGGCGATCTCGGCCAGCACGCCAAGCGCCTGTTCCACCGATTTGCGTGAGCCGCCGGCGTCCTGAATGTTGAAATGGCGCTTGCCGGCTGCCACCCCCCTTTGTCCGTAGAGCGTAAGCTGGTTGACCTCGCAGCCGAGCCCGACCATGAGCACGCCGCCGAAATTGGGATGGCGCGCATAGCCGGCCAAGGTGCGGTGCAGGGCCATCATGCCGTCGCCGGTCGCGCTCATTCCGCACCCCTGGCCGTGGACGATGGGGACGAAGCCGTCGATGCCGGGATATTGCGGCAAAAGCCTGCGGTTGGCCTCGTCGGCGATGGCGTGGCAGACGGTCGCGGAACAATTGACGCTGGCAAGGATGCCGACGAAATTGCGCGTGCCGGCGCGGCCGTCGGCGCGGCGATAGCCCATAAAGGTGCGGGTCCGGTCCGCCTCGGTGGCATGCTCGGCTTCGCTCGGCGGCACGACAGGCAGGCGTCCGGCCTCGAAAACCAGGTTGTGCGAATGAACGTGCTGGCCCGGCGCGATCGCCTGGGTCGCGCGGCCGATCGCCTGCGCGTATTTGACCACCGATGCGCCTTCGGCAATGGCCTTGATGGCGACCTTGTGGCCGGGGTCGATCGGCTCCACCGCCACCACGCCTCCCGGCAGGACCGTCCCCGGTTCGAGACGGCCATTGGCGACGGCGACATTGTCTGCCGGAGACAGGAGGATGCAGTTTGCAGCAGTCACTAAGCTATTCCCGGATGGCGTGCAGATTGACACGCGCTGGCTTCTCGTTAATGTCTTTTATCGGAAAAAAACATTTTGCGTCAATTGTTTTTTCCTGCCATGGCGGTTTGAGGGCTTCCGGCCGGCAAACGGGGTTGGGCATGTCGAAGAACAACAATGTCTATAAGGAAGCCTATAATCGCTGCCTGAGGCTTTTCGACGAGACGAAGAGCCTGCCGTCCGAGCCTGAACTGGGTGCGGCGCTCGGTGTCAGCCGCACCACGGTGCGCGCCATTCTCAAGCGAATGGAAGAAACCGGGCTGATCGCCTGGAACAAGCGCACCAAGACCGTGCTGCGCGAGACGCGCGAGGACGATTTCTTCTCCGATTCCGAAACCGACACGCTGTCCCAGATCATCGAGCGCAGCTTCATGCGGCGGCTGCTGGAAGGTGGTGCGGAAGCCGGCGCGCAGATCAACGAACTGGAACTGGCGCGCGAAATCGGCGTCGGCACCACCAGCGTGCGCGAGTTCCTGATCCGCTTCAGCCGCTTCGGCCTGATCGAGAAGCGTCCCAACAGCCACTGGGTGCTGAAGGGCTTTACGCGATCGTTCGCGCTGGAACTGACGGAAATCCGCGAGATGTTCGAACTGCGCTCCGCTGCCGCCTTCGCCAGCCTGTCGCACGACAATCCGGCATGGGGCGAGCTGGAAAGACTGGAAGCCGATCACCATGCCCTGCAAAAAGACATCGCGGCCCGGTTCATGGAATTTTCCGAACTGGACGAGCGTTTCCACCGGCTCATTCACAGCGCGTCCCGCAACCGCTTCATCGTCGATTTCTACGATGTCATCGCGATGATCTTCCACTATCACTATCAATGGGACAAGGCGGGCGAGCGCGAGCGCCTGCGCAACGAAGTGGCGGTCGGCGAACACCTGATCTATATCGAAGCGCTCAAGTCACGCGATCCGGCCCGAGTCGATGCCGCGTGCCGCATGCACCTGAAGTCGGCGCGGCACACGCTTTTGACCTCGATGCCCGATAGTTCGACCGCACGATAGCGCGCGCCGTGATGCCGCAGCGAACACTTCGCGGTTTTGCGCTGGCCGGTCGCGTGATAGGAACGCTGGACCCATAGGAGCACGACGTTGAGCAAACCGCGCAGACGGTGGAGGATGGTGGCGGCCTTTGCCGCGGCCTACCTGCTCGTGCTGCAATCGGTCGCGTCGGCGTTTGCGCTCGGAACTGGACCCACTGCCGCAGCGCTCGACAGCTTCGGCAATGTCATCTGCACGCATGACGGGGCTTCCGAACTGCCGGCAGGCGATCAGCATCGCAAACACATGCCGGCGTGCTGTGCGCTGGGCTGTGCGGTTGCCTCGTCGGCGCTCGGCGCGCCGCCGGACCTTGCTTCCATCGATGCCGGACTGTCGTTCCAGGCGGTCGTTTTCCTGCCTTTCACGCCAGCCCATGTCACGCTTGAGCGCGACCGCTCGCCTGCCAATCCGCGCGCACCACCGCTCGCCTGAGGTCTGCTGCGCCTGGCGGAACCTTTCGCCCGCCTTTTCATCCAATGACTGAATTCGTTCGCGGCCGCATAACGGCGCGAATCCGTATTGACGGAGCCATCATGTTTTATTTGCCTAGCCACGGCGCGCGCCTTGCCGCGTCCTCCATGACTTTTCAGCGAAGCCTCGGCATTGCCGTCTTCGTTCTTGCCCTGCTGTTTGCCAGCGCCCATGCGGTTTTCGCCCATGAATTCAAGGTGGGCGACCTTGAGATCGACCATCCCTGGTCGCGCGAAACGCCCAATGGTGCACGCGTGGCTGGCGGTTATTTCACAGTGAAAAACACCGGCAGTTCTGCCGACAGGCTCATCGCGATAACTTCCGAGATTTCGGCCAAGGCCGAGATCCACCAGATGACGGTTAGCGACGGCGTCATGACCATGCGGCAGGTCGAGGGCGGCCTGGAAATTCCGGCGGGCGGTTCGGTCGCGCTGGACACGGGGGGCTACCATCTCATGTTCATCGACCTCAAGCGGCAGCCGAAGAAAGGCGAGAGCTTTCCCGCCACGCTGACCTTCGAGAAGGCCGGCAGCGTGACCGTCGAGTTCGCGGTCGAGGGACTTGGCGAAACGGGCGGCATGAGCATGGAGCACGACGATGCGAACTGACGCTTTGCCCGCATCCCGCCCCGAAGGCCGGGGTTTCAGCTTCGCCCTTGCGGTTGGTGTTTTCCTTGCCGCAGGCACGATAAGCGCATCCGCCCATGTCACGCTTGAAACACAGGAAGCAGCGGTCGGCTCGACCTACAAGGCGGTCGTTCGCGTGCCGCATGGCTGCGAAGGCAAGGCGACCACGGCCATTCGCGTAAAAATGCCGGAAGGCTTCATCGCCGTGAAGCCGATGCCGAAACCCGGCTGGGAAGTCGAAACCGTCAAGGGCGCCTATGCCAGATCCTACACGCTGTGGGGCGAGGCGGTCACGCAAGGCGTCACGGAAGTCGACTGGAAGGGCGGCAATTTGCCGGACGAATTCTACGACGAATTCGTCTTCCGGGGTACGTTCGCGGATAGCCTGACAGCAGGCGAGAAGCTGTACTTCCCGGTGGTGCAGGAATGCGGCGAAGCGACGGACCGCTGGATCGAGATTCCAACTGCGGGGCAGGACGCGGACGCGCTGGAATCCACAGCGCCCGGCGTAAAGCTGCTGCCGAAGAAATAATTTTCTTCGAAGCGGCGTCTTTGACTGAGGATGCCGCCTGGGAAGGGGGAGCGGTATGAGCACGATCAAGCGGCCAGGCCGACTGTTCAGGGCGCTCCGGAAATCTGGAACGGGCGTGTGCCGGGCCGCCGCATGCCTGCTTTGCCTGTTGTGGGTGCTTGCCGCTCTGGCTCTACCCGCTCCCGCTTTTGCCCATGCGGCGCTGATCGGTACGGAGCCTGCCGATGGTGCTGTGCTGGCGCAAAGTCCGGACCGGTTTTCGCTGACGTTCAGCGAGCCGGTTTCGCCGCTGGTGCTGTCGCTGGTCAAGCCCGGCGGCGGCACCGAGGCGTTGACCTCGTTTCGGCTTGATGGCCAGACGGTCGAAATCGACAATGCGCAAGAACTCGGGAAAGGCACGTATGTGCTGAGTTGGCGGGTGATTTCCACCGACGGGCATCCGGTGGCTGGCTCCCTCTTGTTTTCCATAGGCGCAGCCGGCACCGCGCCTGTGGCATCCGAACCTGTCGACTGGTCGTTGCGATCGGCCATTTGGCTTGCCAAAGTCTGTCTCTACATCGGCCTATTCATCGGCGTCGGCGGCACATTCGTGCTTTGCTGGCTGTCGCCGGCCGCCGGAAAGCGCGTGGTCGTCGCGGCGCTGTGGGGCGGTATCGTTGCGGCGGTGGTGTCGCTTGGTTTCCAGGGGCTGGATGCGCTTGGCCTGCCGCTTGCGCGAATTGCCGAACCGCTGGTGTGGAAGACCGCCCTTGGCACCACATTCGGCTGGACGGTGGTGATTGGGCTTTGCGCGCTGGGGCTTGGCCTGCTCTCCCTGATCGTGCCTTGTCTCTTGGCAAAAACCCTCTCCCTTGTCGCTCTGGTGGGCGTCGGTGTTGCGCTTGCCGCCAGTGGCCACGCCAGTGCCGCCGAGCCGCAATGGCTGACGCGGCCGATGGTGTTCCTGCATGGCGTAGGCATCGCCTTTTGGGCGGGCGCGCTTATCCCGCTGGGCTTGGCTTTGAAGGGCAGGACCGTGGAATCCGGTCTTTTCCTGCGGCGGTTTTCGAAAACGATCATGCCTGTCGTCGTGGTGCTGGCGGGGGCGGGGATCGTTCTCGCGGTCATCCAGGTGCAGACGCCGTCGGCTCTTGTCGCCACTGCTTATGGCCGGCTCTTGCTTATCAAACTTGGGTTGCTCGCGGTTCTGTTCGCATTCGCGGCCTTCAACCGCTGGCGGCTGACCGCTCCCACTGAGGCCGGCGATGAGGCGGCGCGGAAAAAGCTGGTGCGTTCAATCGGGGTCGAGACGGTTATCGTGCTGGCAATCTTCGGCGTCGTCGCCGGCTGGCGCTTCACGCCGCCGCCCCGCGCGCTGGCGATTGCCGCCGCGCAACCTGCCTCGATACACATCCATACGCTGAAAGCGATGGCGGATATTTCGATCACCCCCGGCCACACAGGGCCGGTTGCCGCCTCCATCTTCATCATGACCGGCGATTTCGGGCCGCTCAACGCCAAGGAAATGACGCTGGTCCTGTCGAAACCCGATTCCGGCATCGAGCCGCTGAAGCGCCCGGCGAAAAAAGCGGGTGACGGCACTTGGCGGGTCGACGATCTCGTCATTCCGCTGCCCGGCAAGTGGACGGTGGGGCTCGATATTCTGGTTTCCGATTTCGATGCTGTGAAGATCGAAGGGCCTATCGACATCCGGCCGTGACGGGCGCGGGGAATCGGTCTAATCGATTGAAAGAATATGCAGCCGGCACGCCATGCGTGTTGACGAAGCCGGTGCGCAGGGTCGATCATGGCGCTTTGCGGCGAAGAACGAACAATCACAGGCGGAATGATATGACGGAAAAAGCCGAAATCGGCCTGATCGGCCTTGGCACGATGGGTTCCAACCTGGCGCTCAACATCGCCGAAAAAGGGCACCGCATCGCCGTTTTCAACCGCACCACGGCCAAGACGGACGCCTTTGTCGAGAACGCCGGCGCGTTGCGAAGCATGGTGGTGCCGTGCAAGAGCCTGTCCGAACTGGCCGATGCCATCCGGCCGCCGCGCCCGGTCATCATCATGGTGCTGGCCGGCCAGCCGGTGGACGAGCAGATTGCCGCGTTGCGCGGCGAACTTGCGGCCAACGACATCATCATCGACGCCGGCAACGCCAATTTCCGCGACACGATGCGGCGCTTCAAGGAACTGGAAGGTTCCGGCCTGACCTTCATCGGCATGGGCGTGTCTGGCGGCGAGGAGGGCGCGCGCCACGGCCCGTCGATCATGGTCGGCGGCACGGAAGCTTCGTGGAAGCGCGTCGAGAAGGTCATCACCGCCATTTCCGCCAAGTTCAAGGGCGAGCCATGCGCTGCCTGGCTAGGCACCGACGGTGCCGGGCATTTCGTGAAAACCATCCATAACGGCATCGAATATGCCGACATGCAGATGATCGCCGAGATTTACGGCGTGCTGCGCGACGGGCTTGGCATGGGGCCAAAGGAAATCGCGCCGGTGTTTGCCGGCTGGAACAAGGGGCGGCTGGATTCCTACCTGATCGAGATCACCGCCAAGGCGCTCGAAGCCGACGATCCGAAGACCGGCAAGCCGGTGGTCGACATTATTCTCGACCGGGCCGGCCAGAAAGGCACCGGCAAATGGTCGGTGATCGAGGCGCAGCAATTGGGCATTCCAGCGACCGCCATCGAGGCGGCTGTCGCGGCGCGGGTGCTGTCGTCGCTGAAGGACGAACGCGAGGCCGCCGAAAAGGCCTATGGCAAGCTCGACGTGACCCGGCTCTCGGGATCGAAAGAGGATCTGCTCAAGGATCTTGAACTGGCGCTGTTCGCCGGCAAGATCGCGGCCTACGCGCAGGGCTTCGCGGTGATGGCCGGCGCATCCAAGGCGTTCGGCTGGAACCTGCCGATGCCGACCATCGCCAGGATCTGGCGGGCCGGCTGCATCATCCGCTCGCAGATGCTGGATACGATGGCCGAGGCTTTTGGCAAGGGTGGCGCCGAGGTCAACCTTTTGATGGCTCCGGCCTTCGTCGACATGATGAAGGAAGCGCATCCTTCGTTGCGGCGCATCGTTGCGCGGGCTGCGGAAGCCGGCCTGCCGGTGCCGGCGCTTTCCTCGGCGCTCGCCTATTTCGACGCCTATCGCCAGGGGCGTGGCACCTCCAACCTGATCCAGGCGCAGCGCGACTTTTTCGGCGCGCACGGCTTCGAGCGCATCGACGGGCCAGGCGCGTTCCACGGCCCATGGGGCAGCGCACAAGGCTGAGCCTGCCAAAGCCAGCAGCGTCCCGTTCATTCAGTAAGGAAAGAAAATGGCCTATACCCCTGCGGAAAATCGCTACGACACCATGATCTACAATCGCTGCGGCCACTCCGGCCTGAAGCTGCCGGCGATCTCGCTCGGCCTGTGGCACAATTTTGGCGGTGATACGCCGCACGAGACGAAGCGGGCAATTGCGCGAAAGGCCTTCGATCTCGGCATTACCCATTTCGACCTCGCCAATAATTACGGCCCGCCGCCCGGATCGGCCGAAACGGCGTTCGGCGAGATATTGCGGACGGATTTCGCCAATCATCGCGACGAACTGATTATCTCGAGCAAGGCCGGCTATGAGATGTGGAAAGGGCCTTATGGCGAATGGGGCAGCCGGAAATACCTGCTTTCGAGCCTCGACCAGAGCCTGAAGCGGATGGGGCTCGACTATGTCGATATTTTTTATTCGCACCGTTTCGACCCCGAGACGCCGCTGGAGGAAACGATGGGCGCGCTCGACCATGCCGTACGGTCGGGCAGGGCGCTCTATGCCGGCATCTCGTCCTACAATTCACAGCGCACCCGTGAAGCTGCATCCATTCTCAAGCAGCTTGGGACGCCGTGCCTGATCCATCAGCCAAGCTATTCCATGCTGAACCGCTGGGTCGAGGAGGACGGCCTGCTCGATACGCTGGAAGGGCTTGGCGCCGGTTCCATCGTGTTCTCGCCGCTGGCGCAAGGCATGCTGACGACCAAATATCTGCACGGCATCCCGGAAGACAGCCGTGCCGCGCAGGGCAAGTCGCTGCGTCAGTCCTTCATCAGCGAGCAGGCGCTCACCAACATCAAGGCGTTGAACGCCATCGCCGGGCGGCGCGGCCAGAGCCTGGCGCAGATGGCGCTGGCCTGGGTGCTGCGCAAGGGCCGTGTAACCTCGGCGCTGATCGGGGCGAGCCGGCCGGAGCAGGTGGAAGACTGCCTCGGCGCGTTGAAAAACCTCGACTTCAGCGATGCCGATCTAGCCGAGATCGACACATATGCCCGCGATAGCGGCATCAATCTTTGGGCGGCTTCCGCCGAGCTGAAAGGACCGGTGCGCAAGTAGGGGCCGCCCTCCGGCCGCCGTGCCTGAGGAGGATTTGACGCCTTTTGCGTTGTCGCAATCAAGAGGGCAGGCGGGGAACTGCGCCGGCACGGTAGCAAAAGGGGACGTTCATCGCTATTTCATGGGGGCCCGGAAAAACGGGCGATGATCGAGATCGAAGGCAGGGATCATGGCGGCAAGGAATGCGCTGACCAAAAATCAGACATGCGTGCTGGAAAAGCTTGAAGCCGCCGGTGCGCCGCTCAGCGCCTATACCTTGCTCGACCAGTTGCGCGAGCAGGGGTTTCGTGCGCCGCTTCAGGTCTATCGGGCGCTCGATACGCTGGTGAAGTCGGGGCTCGTGCATCGATTGGAGAGCCTGAACTCCTTCGTCGCCTGCGCCGAGCCGCACGACCACAGCCATTCGATGACCGCCTTCGCCATCTGCGACATATGCGGCCAGGTGACCGAATTTTCCGATCCGGACGTCGGCCACCATCTGGATGAGTGGATGCACTCGACCGGTTTTTCCGCCAAGAAAGCCGTCATCGAGTTTCGCGGCACCTGCGCGAAATGCCAGGTCGAGGCGGCGTAAAGCGGCGGCTTGGCCGGCTATCGACGCCGCCGCCGGGTTTCCTGCACCAGGACCTCTCGCAGCACCTGGAACGACTGGTCATCCAGCATTTGCGAGACATTGAACCGCATATAGTTCGTGGCCGATTGTGAGGGGCTGAAGGCATTGCCCGGCGCCAGCACGATTTTTTGCTGGAGTGCCGCGCGGGCGATGTCTGCGGCATCGACGCCACCCGGCAGGCTGCACCATAGGAACATGCCGGCTTGCGGCTCGATCCAGGGCGCTATTCCGAGCGTTCTCAGTTTTGCCGAGACGTCGAACATGGCGCGCGCGAGACGGCTGCGCAGGCCCTCCAGATGCTTGCGATAGCCGCCGTCGCTCAGGGTCTTCAGGATCAGTTCGGCGGCAAGCCGCCCGCCGCCGAACGACGTTGCGATCTTGAGATCGATCAGGCTTTCGATCCATTCGGGCCTAGCTGCCACGAAGCCGCAACGAACCGAAGCGGACAGCGTTTTTGAGAAACTGCCGATGTGAATGACGCGGTCCAGTCCGTCGAACGCTGCGAGGCGCGGTGCCGGGCTGTGTTCGAAATCGGCGAATATGTCGTCCTCGATGATGGTCAGCGCGAACTGCTCGGCAAGCTTGAGAACCCTGTGGGCCACGACAGGAGACAGGATCGCGCCGGTCGGATTGTGGATGGCCGAGTTGGTCAAATAGAGCCGCGGCCTGTGTTCGGAAAGGACGGCGGCGAACTGGTCGATGTCCGGACCGGCGGGGGTGTAGGACACGCTGACGATCTTGGCGCGGTGTGCGCGCAAAAGCGCCTGGAAATTGAAATAGCAAGGATCGTCCACCAGCACCGTGTCGCCAGGTTCGAGCAACATCCGGCAAAGCAGGTCCATCGCCTGGGTACCGGACTCGGTCAGCATGATCTGGTCCGGCGAGCACTCCATGCCTTTCTCCGCCATCCGGCGGGCGATGAGCTGACGCAGCGGCGGGAGACCCAAGGGAGAGCCGTAGTCACCCAGTGCGGGAACGTCCGCCCGCGACAGCGACCGCAGCGCCTTCCTGATGCCCGCTTCGGGCAACCACGATGTCGGCAGCCACCCGCAACCGGGTTTCATGGTGCTGTCGCTTGTCTCCAGCGATTGCCTCGAAATCCAGAAAGGATCGATGACCCGGTCCAGCTTCGGGCCGATTTCCGAAAGGGACAGGGGAGCCGTCAGGCCGGCGACATAAAAGCCGGAGCCGGGCCGGGAATGGATGACGCCTTCGGCGGCCAGCCGCTCATAGGCCTCCACCACCGTCGAGGTCGACACGTTCAACATGACGGCCAATCGCCGGATCGACGGCAGTTTCGCGCCTTGGGTCAGGCTGCGGGCGGCGATGCGCTGCCGGATCGCGGCCATGACCATGGCCACCCGACTGGTTCCAGCCGCCTGCTCATCCATCTGTACTGCACCTTGCACCATTACAGTCTGGCGAAAGTGTACCGGACTGTCACTGGTAACACCAGCGGCCGCCATGGATAAGAGCGGCGCAATTGAAGGAGCGTGCCATGGACCGGATTAAAAGCGGGTGGACCAACGGTCTCATCGGCGTCGTGATCTTCAGCGGGTCGCTGCCCGCCACGCGCGTGGCGGTGATGCAGATCGATCCCGTCTTCCTGACCGTCGCCCGTGCGGCGATTGCCGGCGTGCTGGCTCTTTGCCTGCTGCTGGTGTTCAAGGAGAAACGCCCGTCGCGTGGCGACATGCTATCGCTGATCGTCGTCGCATTGGGAGTCGTGGTCGGCTTTCCCCTGTTGAGCGCGCTGGCGCTTCAGCATGTGACATCGGCACACTCGATCGTTTTTATCGGCCTTTTGCCGCTGGCGACGGCTATTTTCGGGGTTATTCGCGGTGGCGAGCGGCCGAAGCCGGCATTCTGGTTGTTTTCGGTGCTGGGCAGCGCGCTGGTGGCGGGCTTCGCCCTGACGCAGGGGCTCGCGGCCTCGCCCATCGGCGATACGCTGATGTTGGCGGCCGTCATCGTCTGTGGGCTGGGTTACGCGGAGGGCGCAAGGCTTTCGCGTCGGCTGGGAGGCTGGCAGGTCATTTCCTGGGCACTGGTGATATCGTTGCCGATCATGGCCGTGCTGGCGATGGTTCTCGTTCCCTCGACGTTTTCCGGCATCGAGACGCCTGCCTGGCTCGGCCTGGCCTATGTCTCGCTGTTCAGCATGTTGATCGGTTTCGTGTTCTGGTATCGCGGCCTGGCGCAAGGAGGCATCGCTGCCGTTGGCCAGTTGCAGCTTCTGCAACCGTTCTTCGGCCTGGCGCTGGCCGCGACCCTGCTGCATGAGCCGGTAACCGGGGCGATGCTGGCGGTGACCGTTGCGGTCATCCTGTGCGTGGTCGGCGCGCGCAAATTCGCCAATTGAACCGGGGCTAACCCTCGAACCACGCTGTCAGTGCGCCTCGTCCCAATTGGCGGCGGCGCGGGCGTCGACTTGCAGCGGCACGCGTAGCGCGACCGCCGGCATGGCGGCGTTTTCCATCACCGTCTTCACCACCGGCATGGTCACTTCGGCTTCCGCTTGCGGCGTCTCGAAGATCAGTTCGTCGTGCACCTGCAACAGCATGCGCGCCGAAAGACCGGCCTTGGCGAGTGCGCCGTCCATGCGCACCATGGCGCGGCGGATGATGTCGGCTGCCGAGCCCTGGATCGGCGCGTTGATGGCGGCGCGCTCGTTGTTGGCGCGGATCGAGGGATTGGAGGCGCGGATTTCGGGATAATGGGCGCGGCGGCCGAAGATGGTCTCGACATAGCCGTTTTCGCGCGCGAACGCCTTGGTCGCCTCCATATAGTCGCGGATGCCCGGAAAACGCTCGAAATAGCGCTTGATGTAGTCGCCGGCTTCTTCGCGGGCGATGGAAAGCTGGTTGGCCAGCCCGAAGGCGGATATGCCGTAGATGATGCCGAAATTGATGGCTTTGGCGCGCCGGCGCACATCAGAGGGCATGCCTTCGACCGGTACGCCAAACATTTCCGAGGCAGTCATGGCATGGATGTCGACTCCGTCGGAGAACGCCTGCACAAGCTGCGGGATTTCGGCCATATGCGCCAGGATGCGCAGTTCGATCTGGCTGTAATCCGCCGAAATCAGCAAATTGCCCTTGTCGGCGATGAAGGCGGTGCGGATCTTGCGGCCCTCGGCGGTGCGGACCGGAATGTTCTGCAGGTTCGGTTCGACCGAGGAAAGCCGGCCCGTCGAGGTCGCGGCCAGCGCGTAGGAGGTGTGGACGCGTTTTGTTTCGGGGTTCACATAACCGGGCAGGGCGTCGGTGTAGGTCGATTTCAGCTTGGTCAACTGACGCCAGTCGACGATCTTGCGCGGCAGTTCGTGTCCCTCGGCCGCCAATTCCTCCAGCACCTGCGCGGTGGTCGACCATTGGCCGGTCTTGGTCTTCGAGCCGCCGGGCAGGCCCATGCGCCCGAACAATATGTCGCCCAACTGCTTGGGCGAGCCGATGGTGAAGGTCTCGCCGGCGAGTTGATAGACCTCGTCTTCAAGGCTGGCTGCGCGCTGCGCAAGTTCGCCCGACAGACGCGACAGGATCTGCCGGTCGATGGAGATGCCGCGCTGCTCCATGGCGGCCAGCGTGCGCACCAGCGGCCGCTCCAGCCGCTCGTAAACGGAAACCAGACCCTTGGCGGCAAGGCGCGGCTTCAACACATGCCACAGCCGCAGGGCGATGTCGGCTTCCTCGCCGGCATAGGCGGTGGCGCGCTCCAGCGCGACATGGTCGAACGGGACGGCGCTCTTGCCGGTGCCGACGACTTCCTTGAAGGCCATGGCTGCATGGCCGAACCATTTTTCCGACAGCGATTCCAGATTATGGGCGTTGGTGCCCGCGTCGAGCACATAGGAGATCAGCATGGTGTCGTCATACGGCGCTATGTCGAGCCCGTGCCGCTGCAGGACCGTCATGTCGAACTTGGCGTTCTGCAGGATTTTGAGCACCGAAGCGTCGGTGAGCAGCGGCTTGATCGCGGCCAGCGCCTCGCGGACGGGAATCTGGTTCTCCACCAGCCCGCCGCCGAGCAGATCGCCGGCGCCCGATTGGTGCGTCAGCGGCACATAGGCGGCACGGCCGGGCCGGACAGCCAGCGCGAAACCGCACAATTCGGCCTGCATCGGGTCCTGGGTCGTGGTCAGGGTATCGAGCGCGACGATGCCGGCCTCCAGGGCCTCGGCAAGCCAGGCCTGCAGCGTCGGCAGGTCGCGGATCGTGACATAGGCGCTGGTGTCGAACTTGCTGGCGACAGCGGATTCGGCGCGTAGCGCGGAAAGCAGCGATGGCGTCCTGCTTTCCCCGGACCCGGCCGCTGGTGTCGGCTGGCCGGCTTCGTCGCTTGAAGAAAAGAGGGAGGGCTGACCGCTGCCCACATCCGGCCCATGCGCCGTGTCGGCCCGCTCCACCGCAATCTTGGCGGCTTCGATCTCGCCGGCGGCGGTGCCGGTTGCTTCGGCCACCCGGCGCGTCAACGTGGAAAATTCCATCGTCTTGAGAAAGCCGATCAGCTTCGGGCCGTCCGGTTCGTGCAGCACGAAACCTTCCAGCCCGTCAGCAACCGGCACGTCGATCTTCAGCGTCACCAGTTCGCGCGAGATGCGGGCCTTGTCGGCATTGTCGATGATCGACTGGCGGCGCTTTTCCTGCTTGATTTCGCCGGCACGCGCCAGAAGCTGGTCCAAATCGCCGAACTGTTCGAGCAGGAGGGCCGCCGTCTTGGGGCCGATGCCCGGCACGCCCGGCACGTTGTCGACGGAATCGCCTGTCAGCGCCTGCAGGTCGATCATCTTTTCGGGCGGTACGCCCCATTTCTCGATGACTTCCGCAACGCCGATCTGGCGGTCCTTCATCGGGTCGTACATGCCGACGGTCGGGCCGACCAGTTGCATCAGATCCTTGTCGGACGAAATGATGGTGGTATCGCCGCCGGCCTCGCAGGCTAGCCGTGCATAGGTGGCGATGAGGTCGTCGGCCTCAAACCCTTCCATTTCGATGCAGGGCAGGTTGAAGGCGCGCGTCGCCTCGCGGATCAGCCCGAATTGCGGGATCAAATCCTCTGGAGGGGCTAACCGGTTGGCCTTGTATTCAGGATAGAGCTGGTTGCGGAAGGTCTTGGACGAATAGTCGAAAATGACGGCGAAATGCGTCGGCACCACGCCGGCGTCGGTGTTGCGGGCATCCACCATCAGCTTCCACAGCATATTGCAGAAGCCGGCGACAGCGCCGACTGGCAGCCCGTCGGACTTGCGCGTCAGCGGCGGCAATGCGTGATAGGCGCGGAAGATGTAGCCGGAGCCGTCGACAAGGAAGAGATGATCGCCTTTTTTCATGGGCGAAGGGATAGCGCGGCACGGCTTCGCGGTCCATGCCAAAGGCGTTTGCAAGCGACGGTTCCGGCAAAATCCTGACAAGCCGGCCGGTAACACGTATGTTACGAACTTGTAATTTTCGTGCCCTTGAATCGCCACCTTCCGGATCACAAATACAAGGCATCGGCAATTATCGCCGAGTCCGGAGCAAGGCCCGTCCCCCGCCTATACCGGACATTGCGGCAGCCTATCCCCCTCTCCGGGCTGCCGCACCGTTTAATGTGCCGCCGTGGTTCCCCCTCCGCCACGGCGGCATTTTTTTGCACGGCTGGTCCAACTTGCTGGGCTTTTCGTTTGCGGCCCAGCGCTTTAGGGTGCTCCGCAGAATCGAAAGGCCCTCAAAGAATGTCTTCTGTCGCTCCCGTTCTCGACCGTCTCGACCACAATCTTGATCAAAGCCTCGATCGGCTGTTCGATCTGCTCAAGCTGAAGTCGATCTCCACCGATCCGGCCTATGCCGCCGAGTGCCGCAAGGCGGCCGAGTGGCTGGTCGCGGATTTGAAGACCATCGGCTTTACCGCCAGTGTGCGCGATACGCCCGGCCACCCGATGGTGGTGGCTCACCACGCCGGCCCTGCTGGTGCGCCGCACGTGCTGTTTTACGGCCACTATGACGTGCAGCCGGTCGATCCGGTCGAACTGTGGGACAACGACCCGTTCGCCCCTTCGATCAAGGAAATCGCGCCCGGCCACAAGGTCATCACTGGACGCGGTTCGGCCGACGACAAGGGCCAGTTGATGACCTTCGTCGAAGCCTGCCGCGCCTGGAAACAGGTGCATGGCGGCTTGCCCTGCGAAATCACCATCCTGTTCGAAGGCGAGGAGGAATCCGGTTCGCCATCGCTGAAGCCGTTCCTCGCCGCCAATGCGGAGGAACTGAAGGCCGATTTCGCGCTGGTCTGCGACACCGGCATGTGGGACCGTGATACGCCCGCCATCGCGACGGCGCTGCGCGGGCTGGTGGGTGAGGAGATCACCATCCAGGCCGCCAACCGCGACCTGCATTCGGGCGAGTTCGGCGGCGCTGCCGCCAACCCGATCCGCATCCTGGCGAAAATCCTCGCCGACATTCACGATGTGGATGGCCGCATCACCATTCCCGGCTTCTACGAAGGGGTCGAGGAAACGCCGTCGCAGATACTGAAGTCCTGGGAGACGCTCGGCGAGACAGCGGAGGATTTTCTTGGGCCGATCGGCCTGTCCATCCCCTCGGGCGAAAAGGGGCGGTCGATCCTGGAACTGGTCTGGGCGCGGCCGACGGCGGAATTCAACGGCATCAACGGCGGCTATACCGGCAAGGGTTTCAAGACCGTGATTGCCGCGCAGGCCTCGGCCAAGGTTTCGTTTCGCCTCGTCCACAAGCAGGACCCCGCCAAAATCCGCGCCGCCTTCCGCAAATTTGTCGAGGAACGGTTGCCGGCCGACTGCTCGGTCGAATTCCATGAACATGGCGGTTCGCCGGCGATCCAGCTTTCCTACGATTCACCATTCCTGACCAAGGCGAAGCAGGCTTTGTCGGATGAGTGGCCGAAGCCGGCGGTCATGATCGCCATGGGCGGCTCGATCCCGATTGTCGGCGATTTCCAGACCTATCTCGGCATGGAATCGCTTCTGGTCGGCTTCGGCCTTTCCGACGATCGAATTCACTCGCCCAACGAAAAATACGAGCTTTCTTCTTTCCACAAGGGACAGCGCTCCTGGGCGCGCATTCTCGACGCCCTGACCCGTTGAAAGTCTCCCCCGCTGAACGTTTTTCCCCCTGAAGGTTTTCCGATGACGAATATCCGTTTCCACAAGAACGACCTGCCTGACCTGTCGCATTATGATGTCGATGCGGTTGCCATCGATACCGAGACGCTGGGGCTCAATCCGCATCGCGACCGGCTATGCGTGGTGCAGATTTCGCCCGGCGACGGCTCGGCCGACGTGATCCAGATCGCACCCGGCCAGAAGCGGGCGCCGAACCTGGTCAGCCTGCTTCGGAACCGCAAGGTGACCAAGCTGTTCCATTTCGGGCGCTTCGATATTGCCGTGCTCTATCACGCCTTCGGCGTCATGGCCGAACCTGTGTTCTGCACCAAGATCGCCTCGCGGCTGACACGTACCTATACCGATCGCCATGGCCTGAAGGACCTCTGCAACGAATTGTTGGGCGTCAGCCTTTCCAAGCAGCAGCAATCTTCGGACTGGGCGGCGCAAACACTGTCGCCGGAGCAGCTCGAATATGCTGCTTCCGACGTGCTCTACCTACATCGGCTACGTGACGAACTGGCCGGACGGCTTGCCCGCGAAAACCGCGAAAAGGAAGCCGACGCCTGTTTCCGCTTCCTGCCGACACGCGCCAAGCTCGACCTGATGGGGTGGTCGGAAGCCGATATTTTCGCCCACAGCTAAGGGAACTCTGACGGCTGGGCGGCGTTCAGTTGTTCATAGGCAGGCAGGGGAGGCGAAATGACAGCCAGACAACCGATTTCCACCGCACCCAAGGACGGCTCGCGGGTCACGGTCCACTGGACCGACGGCGATGGCGTGGCGAATGAATCCATCGCCCGATGGGACAAGGAGGATGGCGCGTGGTGGGCCTATACAGACGGCCATACGCAAAAGAAAATCGAGCCGACAAGCTGGCGGCCGGCTTCATCGGGCGATGACGACGACGAATAGTCCCCATCTGGCGGGCAACGCCGCTTTGCCATATTCTTTTAACGCAACTTGACCCGATTCGGAGCGTCGCTCCCGATCCCGTCTTTCTTTGGAGGGAACTGCCATGGGTATTGAAAGTCTGCTCGTCTTCCTCATCATCGGTGCAATCGCCGGCTGGCTGGCCGGGCTTATCGTCCAGGGTTTCGGTTTCGGCCTGATCGGCAACATCGTCGTCGGCATCGTCGGCGCTCTTATCGCCGGCTGGCTGCTGCCACGGGTGGGCCTTGCCTTTGGCGGCGGCATGCTGGCCGCGATCATCCATGCCGTCATCGGCGCGGTGATCCTGCTGTTGATCATCCGGCTCGTAAAGCGAGCGTAGCCAAGCCTTCGACAAAGGCTGAATTTCAAAACGCCGCGCGTTCGATGAGACGCGCGGCGTTTTGTTTCGACTGAAGTCTGGTGGGTGGGTGGAATTCCGCCCCCGGGCGTCGCTTTAGCCGCCGCTCAGAATGTCCAGGATGGATGTCTCGCGCTTTTTCAACGGCCCGCCGACGTCACCGGGCGGCACCGGGCGCTTGATCGACGCGGTCGGGCTGTCTTCGACCGGCATCGCAACCTTGCCTTTCGTCTGCGCCGATTGCGTGGCGCGCGCCGGCGCGGGTGAGGCTGCGACGGCCCGGCCGACAGGGGCGGGCGGGGCAGGCTTTTGCGCCGGCGCAACGGGCGAGGGCGCTTCATCCCGCACGATATTTGCCGGGGGCGCGGATTTCCAGGTGCCGGGCAGCGGCGCGATCTTCACGCCCTCATGCGCCGCGACCATGAATTCATGCCATGCCAGCGCCGGCAGCGCGCCGCCCGTGACCCTTTTCATGGGCGTGCCGTCGTCATTGCCGAACCAGACCCCGGTCGTGAGATTGGCGGTGTAGCCGATGAACCATGCGTCGCGCGAGTTCTGGCTGGTGCCGGTCTTGCCGGCCGAGGGCCAGTTGAAGGCCGCTTTCTTGGCGGTTCCGGTCTCGACGGCGCCGGCCATCATGGCGTTCATCATGCCGACGACTTCCGGCTTGACGACGCGCGGCGCGTTCGCTGCCTGGTGCTGGTAGAGCACCTTGCCGTTGGCATCGGTCACCTTGCGGATGAAGTGGATGTCCGGGCGAAAGCCGCCATTGGCGAAGGGCACATAGGCGGCCGTGAGTTCGAGCGGCGTCACTTCCGAGGTGCCGAGCGCGATCGAGGTGTTGGCCTTGACATCGGACTGGATGCCCATGCGGTGCGCGGCCTCGACCACGGCCTTGGGACCGACTTCCATGGTCAGTTGGGCTGCGACCGAGTTCAGCGACTTGGCCAGCGCCGTGGCCAGCGTGACCTTGCCGTAATACTTGCCGCCATAATTATCGGGTGTCCATTTGCCGATCTTGATTGGCGCGTCGTTGCGCACGCTGTCGGGCGTGCGGCCGGCTTCAAGCGCCGCCATATAGACAAAAGGCTTGAACGCGGAACCCGGCTGCCGGCGCGCTTCGGATGCGCGGTCGAACTGGCTGGTGGAATAATCATAGCCGCCGACCATGGCGCGTACCGCGCCGGAACCGTCGATCGAGACGAGCGCGCCCTGGGTGACGTCGAGCTTCTTGCCGTTTTCGTCGATCAGCCGCCGGATCGATTTTTCGGCCAGCTTCTGCAAGGTAAGATCGACGGTGGTGTCGACGACAATATCGCCTTGCACATCGCCGATCAGGTCCGGAAGTTCTTCCATGACGGTGTCGGCGACATAATTTTCCGAGCCGGTCCAGTAGGAGGGCGCGCGCGTGGCCGGTGCGCTTATGGCGCCGGACTGCTGCTTGGCGCCGATCATGCCTTCGTCGCGCATAGCCGCCAGCACGAGTTGCGCCCGTTCTTCGGCGGCTTTGGGATCACGCGCGGGAGACAGCCGCGACGGCGCCTTGAGCAGGCCGGCAAGCAGGGCTGCTTCCGCCAGCGTCACGTCGTGAGCGGACTTGCCGAAATAGCGGCGCGAGGCGGCTTCGACGCCATAGGAGCCGGATCCGAAATAGACCCGGTTGAGGTACATCTGCAGGATCTGGTCCTTGGTGTGCTTGTGTTCCAGCCAGAACGCCAGCAGCACCTCCTGGACCTTGCGCTCCAGCGTGCGGTCGGGCTTCAGGAACAGGTTCTTTGCCAATTGCTGGGTCAGCGTCGAGCCGCCCTGGCTGAGGCGGCCGCCCAGGATGTTGGTCACCATGGCGCGCGCCAGGCCGATCGGGTCGACGCCGAAATGCGAGTAAAAGCGGCGGTCCTCGATGGCGATGACGGCTTCGGGGATGTAGGGCGACATTTCATGCAGGCCCACGGCCTCGCCGCCGCTCATGCCGCGGTTGGCAACCAGTTGCCCGTCGGCGGAAACGATCTTGATGTTCGGCGCCCGGTCGGGGATGGCCCAGGTCGTTGCGGCCGGCATCTTCGCGCCGTAATAAACGACGATGCCGGCGGCGGCGATGCCGCCCCATATGGCAAGGACGAAGCACCAGTAAAGCAATCGGCTAAAAACGCCGAACAAGCCGCGCCGGCCTTTGGCTCGACCGCGCCGCGAAGATCTTGACCGTGCGGATTTGCTTTTCGACGAAGCCTTGCGATTGCTTGGCACGACGCGGTCCTCCTCGCTCACCGAAAAGCCGTTCGACGCCCTTTGTTTCGACGATTCCTCGAAACGGGGCTCGATGCGTCTGTCTCTGCGGTTTGCCATGCCCTGCGCTTCAAGTCCCCGTGCGCGTCCCTCTTGGACAGTAGATGCGGCGATTTAAGGGTGCGTTAAGGCGAGAGATTTTAATGTGCAGGAAAATCAGCTACTTGAGATCGAGCCGCTACCGCTTCGTTCACGGCCCTTCAGGCGGGGGTGTCCTGTGAGCCGTGCCATGATAGCCTGCGCCATTCTCGAGGAGGGCACGATCCTAATCGGAGGGTACGATGATTAGCTCGGCAATTTCCAAGGCTGCAATGGCGGCGTTGATATCATTATGCTTCGGTGCTGGCGGAAGTTTTGCCAAGGATGCTGCCGCAGCCAAGGTTGTCATTGCGAATTTCGATTTCGTGGATACTTCAGGCGAAGTTAAGGACGAAACAGCGCGGCACGAGACGCAATTGCACGACTTCGAATCCGTGTTGCGGGAAACCATGGCAAAAGATAGCGGCATCGATCCTGTTGCGATGTCATGCGAGGCAGGGCGGTGCTCATTGGCCGACCCTGGGGTAGATCAGCTCCTGCGACAGGCTAAGGCGGCGAATGCGAGATACCTTGTTACGGGCGGCCTCCACAAAATGAGTACGCTGGTCGGCTGGGCCAAATTCGTTGTTTTCGATCTTGAAAAGAGTGGCCAGGTTTGCGACCGGCTTTTGACGTATCGTGGCGATACAGCCGAGGCGTGGCGGCGGGCGGCCAAGTTCAGCGCAGAAGACATCGTCAGGTACTGCTTCGCTGACGTTCGACAGCCCGGATAATAGCTGCTTCGCCAGCAATATGGTCGATCGCATGTCCGGATGGATGCGCGGGCGTGCCCAAAACTTACGCCGACGCAATGATGGCCGGATCGCCTACCACTTGGTGCGGATGAGACTGTCGGGCTTCCCGACCAGGCCATAGGTCTCGCGCAAAACCTTCTCGGCTTCCGCCGCATTGCCTTTTGGCAGGGTGTGAAGCCCGCCGCGGGGAAAATGCAGGGTGCTTCCTTCGAGACGGTAGCCGACTTCATAAGGATGGCCGCAACTGTCGAGGAAACGGTACTGCGTCTTCCCGTCTTTCTGCATGGGTTCAAGCTGGGGATAGACGCAATTACCGGCAAAAGCGGGCGATGCGGTTACGGCCAGAAGGGTGAAGACGAGTAGGGATTTCATGGCTGTCTCCTTTGCGACGATGTTAACAGGAGAACAGGCGAGTGCGGCAAGCTTAAGGAGAAAGCAGGACCGAGTGTCGTGTCTCCCGGATGAACCGAGCCATCGAATTCCACACGGTCGGGCATCTGTTTTCGACAACCCGGCTGGTGCCGGTCTTCTCCCGATCGAGGCGGAGGGCCTTTTGCACCGTTGTGGGGTCAAAGAAAACCCCGCCAGCCGGAGCCAGCGGGGTCGAATGGTGGATCAGTCTCAGGTGAGAGGATGATCAGGCGAAGACGATGTCCGCAGCGGTAATGCCAGGAACGCCCACCAGCTGAATAACGAGGTCGTTGGCGGCGTTGAAGTTGCCGTCATTATTAAGGTCGGCAAGTACGTAGGTGTTGCCGGCCTCCGTGAACGTCGCGACCGCGAGCGTGTCACCGCCCACATTGAAGAAGCCGGGCACACCGCCGGCAAGCTGAGCGATCGTCGTGGCGGTGGTGATGCCAGCAGCGACGGTGTCCGTCTCGCCGGTGAGGTTGAACGCCGACAGGTCGATCGTGTCCGTACCCGCTGTGCCGAAATCAGTAACAGCGTCGAAGTTCACATAGGTCGAGTCAGCCTGTGCGGTGTAAACGAGGTTCTCATCGCCGGCACCAAGATCAATCGTATCAGCGCCAGCGCCGCCATTGATCGTGAGTTCGATTCCAGCACCAGTGCCACTCGCGTCAATGTGGTCGACGCCAGCACCGGTGTTTACGACCGCACCGTCGGAAGCCGCGCCGACGGTTACGTCATCGTCGCCAGCACCGGTACTAACAACGGCATCCTCAGCGTCAAAAATGACCATATCGTTGCCCGAGCCCGTCGTCGACGTTTCGAGAACGGCAGAGGCGGACAAGTCGACAGCTACGTCACCGGTAGCTGCCGAAGCGTCAAACGTCTCAAGAACAGTCGAACCAGCGAGGATCGCGACATCCCCTGCACCGGTTACCGTCAAGGTTTCAAGATTGATAAATGGGAGCAAGACAAGGTCCGGCGACGGTACGGCCGCTGCATCCCCATTAGCTTCAAGGGTGATGTGCTCGATGCCCGCCGTGGTGTCTGCCAAAGCAGCATCTACCGTCTGGAAAATTCCGAAAGGAGCATCGTCTACAGCCAGATGAAGCGTGTCGTTGGCTCCCGCAAGGCTTGCTTCGATACCAATTTGGATCACGGAAGGGCTACCCGAAATTCCATAGATAGTATCCAGCGAGGCATGGGAATAGGTAGCAGAGGCAGAGGAATTTATCTGCTTTACGCCCGTGACGCTGGACAGGTCCAGAAAAGTTGCCGCAGTGTTGTTGTTGTTGATTGTTTCGACATTCGAGATGACTGGAGCGGCACCTGAGACAAGGCCGCCAGCGCTGATGTTCAGCACATCGTTACCGGCGCCACCGTCGATGACGTCCGTGCTGTCGAGCGAGTTCGCAAGAATGGCGCGGATATTATCGGCACCATCCGTGCCATGAATGACATCCACACCACCGGTCTGAAAGTTCATAGCATTGGTGAGCGTGAAGATGCCGCCAGGGTTGTCGCCGCCAAAGAAAGCATCCGTCGCCGTGTTGGCGGCTTCGACCGTTGCCGGGTCAGCGGTGATGCCGTCGAGGATGCCATGCGACGAATCGCTGGCCTGGTCCGTCAGGCGACCGTTGTCCTGATAGATGTCGACAAACGTCGCCGCCGCTTCAAGCGCCCAATGCAAACCGGCATCGACCTTGTTCTGCAGATAGGCCTGGTCCGGGGTGCCTTCGTTGGTGGAGGCGTTGCCGAGGATAGAGGCGACCACGCTGCCTGCCGTTTCGCCGGCTTCCATGCGAGCGCTGTAATAGGCGAGGCCATCAGCGTCGATCGCACGGCCGAACACGTTCTGATAGGCCTGCTCCAGGAAATCGTTCTGACTCAGCAGGTCCGGGTACGTGAAATAGGGATAGGTATCGGAAGCTTCGGGCGAAGCTGCGAAAGAATCGCCGATATCCTGGATGGAGACTCCTGCCTCGACCCGACCAACCCAGTACTGCAGGCCAGCCGGGTCCGGAGCGCGATCGTAGAAGCCGATGTATAGTTGGGCAATGAGTTCTGCTGTGCTTGCCATTGTAGAGGATCCCTTGTTCCAATGGTCGGTGTACGTAAACGCCGAGCCGTCGCCCCGCGTCGTGCAGATGATAGTTTCTAACCCACCGCTACCGGTGAGCTACCCGAAGACCGAAGGAATTAAAGACCCCGCGAGAATACTCGCCATCAAAAGAGAAATACGATCCCCAGCCTGAAAATTCTATTTAAGTATTAGCCAACCAGCAAGCAGGAAATGCAGCGCGGAAAATTGATGCACCGCACTGCGCTTGGCTTCCGTTATTCCATATCCGGCACATCTCCGGACCCGAGCAGCGTGGTCGCGGCCCGTACTCCCCGATATCCGGATTGGCCTCTCGGCTCCAGGCAATCACGCCGACGTGCTTGTCAGCTAGCGCATAACTGTCGGTGCCGGGAAATCGCATCGGCGATGGAACCTTCCCACGCGAAGGGTGTTGTTCGGATGATCCTTCCCCCCTTTGGATCGCCGGGTGTGTCCCCTCCACGCCCACACAACTGAGGCCCGCTGCCGTCAAGCGACAGTGGGCCTTTCTCTTGCCATTTTCGTGGAACTAAAGTCGTAGGTGATCGTTAATCAACATTAACAGGCCTGCTTTGGAGTGTGGCGTATCCCCCGGATGCGCCGTTTCCTACGCCTGAATGAACCTTGGATCGATCCGATTGTCGGGTGGGCCCGAAGTTCCAACCGCACGGGAGGTATGCATGGATCGTTTGCAGTTTGTGTCAACGGTACGCGTCGCGCGCGGACAAGGCCATCCGGTCGAGGAGATCGACAGCGTCGCGGAAGCCATGGCATTCTTGCGCGAATGGCCCGTCGGGCGCCGTGGGCCGGTCTATCGCTGCGCGTTGAACTGTTGCGCCGCCGCGATTGCCGCGCAGATGACGGCGGAGGAAGCCAGAAAGTCGTTCGCGGGATTTGCCCGCATTACCGGGCTGCTCGTCGAGGGCGAGATACAGGCCGCGCATATCGCGGATCAGCAAAATTTGAGCAAACGAGCGGCGCAGTAAGTTGCAGCGTCTTTTCGTAAGACGGCACTTCGACAATTTGATTTCGAATCGGGATAAAACCGGATTTCTTTTTTCGATCTGATGCTTAGGCGTCCGGTTCACCTATCGTTTCGTCTCGCCCTAAAATCATCGATAGCGGCGTGGTCTGCCGGCTCTGCAGCGCTAGGCAAAAGACGCGGCGTCTCTGCTTTGTGCGCGGCCTTGCGGGTGGCGGCTCATCAAAGCGGAATGGTTTTCTCCAGCTTCTTCCGCTTTCAGAAAAGCGATTGCTTCCCACGGTGTCCGGCGCGAGCCGGTTTCTTCTGATTTTTCAGGCCGGCGCGTACAAATCCTGATCGTTCAGGAACACCGCGCCATGCCGTATGTGAAGCCAAAGCTGAATGCCTTTCCCATCTTCCTGCGGGTCGAAGGCAGGATTGTCGTCATCGTCGGCGGCGGCGAGGAGGCGCTGGCGAAGGCGCGGCTGATCGGCCAGTCGAGCGCCCAACTGCGTATCGTCGCAGACGATGCCTCAACCGAGTTGCTCGATTGGGCCAAGGCTAACGGCGCAACCCATATCGCCGCCGCCTATGCCGAAGAGCATTTGCACGGTGCGGTCGTCGTGTTCGCGGCCACCGGCGAAGAGGCGCTCGACCGCCGCATCGTAGGCGACGCGCGCCGGCTCGGCATTCCGGCAAATGCGGTGGATCGGCCCGAACTGTGCGATTTCTTCACGCCCGCTCTGGTCAATCGCGCGCCCGTTGCGGTCGCCATCGGCACCGAAGGGGCGGGGCCGGTACTTGCCCAACTGATCCGCGCCCGTATCGACCAGATGCTGTCGCCGTCGCTCGGGCCGCTTGGCGCGCTTGCCGCCTCGTTTCGAGACGTTGCGGAAGGGCTGTTGCCGAAGGGTAATCTGCGCCGCCGTTTCTGGCGCGCGTTTTTCACGGGCGCTCCGGCCCAGGCCATGCAGGCCGGGCAGGCGTCGCTGGCGCACGATGCGGCCGTTAACCTGCTTCTCGCCAATGCCTCGCCGCTGGGGCACATCGCGCTTGTCGGTGCCGGCCCCGGCGCGGAAGATCTGCTGACGCTGCGCGCGCAGCGGCTTTTGATGGAAGCCGACGTCATCTTGTATGACGCATTGGTGCCGGAAGCGGTTGTCGCCATGGGCCGCCGTGATGCCGAGCGCGTTTCCGTCGGAAAGCGCAAAGGCTGCCATTCCAAGACGCAAGACGAGATCAACGCGCTGCTGGTCGAACTCGGCCGCGAGGGCAAGCGCGTGGTGCGGCTCAAAAGCGGCGACCCGCTGGTGTTTGGGCGCGCCGGCGAGGAAATGGCGGCTCTTCGAGACGCCGGCATTTCCTATGAGATCGTGCCGGGCGTGACGGCGGCCTTCGCTGCCGCTGCCGATTTCGAACTGCCGCTGACGCTGCGTGGTGTCTCCTCGTCCATGGTGTTCACCACCGGGCACGATTTGAAGGGCAAGTCGCTGCCGGATTGGGCGAAGCTGGCCATCTCGGGCGCGACGGTTGCGGTCTATATGGGCCGCTCGGTGGCAGCGGACGTTGCCGGTCGGCTGATCGCTTCCGGCCTTTCGCCCGACACGGCAGTGGCCGTGGTCGAGAATGCCAGCCTCCCCGATTGCCGGCGGTTCCATGGAACGCTGGCCGACCTGCCGTCGCTGGAAGCGCGCACCGACCTCGACGGCCCGGTCATGACCATTATCGGCGATGCTGTCGCTGGCGCCAATTTCGAGCGTTCGGAGCCGCTGGCAACTCACACGCCGGTAAGGGCTTCTCGCGCAACCGCCCGCACAAATCAGGGACTTCACGCATGAAAATCCTCACCGCCAACCGCCTCATCGACGGCGAAGCCGTCTGGTACGCGCACGGCCTCTGGCACGAGACGATCGACGATGCCGAAATCGCCGACGACAAGGCCGGAGAGGAAAGGCTGGAAGAGATCGGCAAGGCGGCGTTCGCGGCCAATCTGGTTCTCGACGTGGCCGTCATCGATGTCGAACTGCTTGACGGTGCAATCCGCCCGACCCGCCTGCGCGAGCGTATCCGCGCCGCCGGGCCAACCATTCGCAATGACCTTGGCAAGCAGGCCCGCCGTCTGGCGGCATAGATACAGCGCCCGGAGAGACGCCATGTACCGTTATGACGAGTTCGATCATGCCTTCGTAAAGGCCCGCGTCGAGGAGTTCTCCGAGCAGGTGGACCGGCGGCTGGCCGGAGAGATCACCGAGGATCAGTTCAAGCCGCTCAGGCTGATGAACGGCGTCTATCTCCAGCTTCACGCCTACATGCTGCGCGTCGCCATTCCCTATGGCACGCTGTCGTCGCGCCAGTTGCGGATGCTGGCGCATATCGCGCGCAAATACGACAAGGGCTACGGCCACTTCACTACGCGCCAGAACATCCAGTTCCACTGGCCGGCGCTCTCGGAAATTCCGGCAGCACTTGGCGACCTTGCCTCGGTCGAGATGCACGCCTTGCAGACCAGCGGCAATTGCATTCGCAATGTCAGCGCCGATCATTTCGCGGGGGCCGCCGCCGACGAGGTCGCCGATCCGCGCCCTTATGCCGAGATATTGCGGCAGTGGTCTTCGGTGCACCCGGAGTTCACCTATCTGCCGCGCAAGTTCAAGATCGCGCTGACCGGTGCCGAGCGCGACCGCGCCGCGATCCAGACCTACGATATCGGCCTGCATCTCAAGAAGGACGCCAACGGCAAGCTCGGCTTCGCCGTCTGGGTCGGCGGTGGCCAGGGACGCACGCCGCTGCTTGCCAAGAAGGTTCGCGACTTCCTGCCGGAACAGCATTTGCTTTCCTACATAACCGCGATCATGCGCGTCTATAATCTCTCCGGGCGTCGCGACAACAAGTGGAAGGCGCGCATCAAGATCCTCGTGCACGAGACCGGCGCGCAGGAATTCGCGCGCCAGGTCGAAGCCGAATGGGAGACGCTGAAGGATACCGAACTGAAACTGCCGGAAGCCGACATTCGCGCCATCGATGCCTATTTCGCGCCGCCGCCGCTGGTCGACCGGCCCGAAGGCGACGAGGCGGTAAGGCTGGCGCGTCTCGATTCCAAGAGCTTCTCCGAATGGTTGAACCGCAACGTCAACACGCATCGGCACCCGGACTATGCGTCGGTGACGATTTCCCTGAAGGGCATCGGCGAAACGCCCGGCGATATCAGCGACAGCCAGATGGAGGCGGTTGCCGACCTCGCCGAAAAATACGGTTTCGACGAGGCTCGCGTCAGCCATGAGCAGAACCTGATCCTGCCGCATGTCGCGCGCGCTGATTTGAAGGCCGTCTATGACGGGTTGGTCGAGATCGAATTGGCCACAGCCAATGCCGGCTTGATCAGCGACATCATCGCATGCCCCGGCCTCGACTATTGCTCGCTTGCCAACGCCCGTTCTATCCCGGTCGCACAGCAGATCGCCTTGCGCTTCGCTTCGCTGGAGCGGCAGCGCGACATCGGCGAGTTGAAGCTGAAGATTTCCGGCTGCATCAATGCCTGCGGCCATCATCATGTCGGCCATATCGGCATTCTCGGCGTCGAGAAGAAGGGTGCTGAACTCTATCAGGTGACGCTTGGCGGCTCCGGCGACGAGAATGCGTCGATCGGCGACATCATCGGACGCGGCTTCGGCCCGGACGAAATCGTCGACGCGGTCGAGACGCTGGTCGAGAAATATCTCTCCATTCGCAACACTCAATCGGAACGCTTCCTCGACGTGTATCGCCGGGTCGGACCGGCACCGTTCAAGGAGGCACTCTATGGAGCAGAAGCCAGGGCAGCTTGACCGGGTTTCCGGTGCCGAGGCCGGGGCGACCGCCGACGCGGCGGGTCTTGACGCGCTCTATGGCCATTTGCCCGCCGTCGAGATTATCGAACGTGCGGTAACCGATCTGTTTACCGGCGAGATTGCTGGAGTTTCGTCGTTCGGCGCGGATTCGGCGGTGCTTTTGCATCTGATCGCGCAGGTCGATGCCGATTTGCCGGTGATCTTTCTGGATACGGGCAAGCATTTCGAGGAGACGTTCTCCTATCGCGACGCGCTGGCAGCGGATTTTGGGCTGACGAATATCCGCATCGTTGCCCCCGATGCCGTCGCGCTGGAGCGGATAGATCCGACTGGATTGCTGCATCAAACCGACGTCGATGCCTGTTGCGCCGTGCGCAAGGTAGAGCCGATGGCGCGAGGCGTGGAGCCGTTCCAGGCGTGGTTTACCGGCCGCAAGCGCTTCCAGGCCTCCACCCGCGCTGCCCTTCCCGTATTCGAGGCGGTCGGCCCGCGCATACGCGTTAATCCGCTCGCGCGCTGGACCACGGCTGACCAGGCCGACTACATGCGCGCCCACGCCCTGCGGGAAAATCCGCTGGTCGCCTATGGCTATCTGTCGATAGGCTGCTTTCCCTGCACAAAGCCGGTCGCGCCGGGCGAGGATGCGCGCAGTGGCCGTTGGGCGGGGCACGCCAAGACCGAATGCGGCATCCACCTGTCGGGACTTGAAAAGTCGCTTACCGATGCGTCGCTTTAAGGTGTGTGCATGACCGAACAGCAATCAGGGAAAGAGACTCGCCTGTGGACCCCGCAAGGGTTTCGCGAGGATGATTGGACCTATGCCGAAAACGCCGAGGCACTGGCGGACGCGGGGCGTTTCATACTGCCGCTGCAAGTGTTCCTCGAACTTGATCCGCAGACGCGGGCCCTGTTCAGGGATCGGCTGGGCGTGGTCCTGCAAGCGGGCGATCGGCTGGATGACCTTGCCGAACGGCTCGACATGCTGTCGCTGGTGGCGCTGGTCTTTCCGGCCTTCACCGACGGCCGCAGCTACTCCAAGGCCGAATTGCTGCGCGGCCGTCTGGCCTATGGGGGCGCCATGCGGGCGGTCGGCCAGGTGCTTGTCGACCAATTGCCGCATATGCTGCGCGTTGGCTTCACCGAGTTCGAAATATCGAATCCCGTCCTGTTGAAGCGCCTCGAAGTGGGCGACATCGGCGGCCTGCCGGTCTATTACCAGCCATCCGCAAAACTGGCGTCGGTGTCGGGGAAATATGCTTGGCGGCGGACGCCCGCCGGTTGACGGCTGTTGGCGCTTACCGACCCTGCGGGGCTTCGGCCTCGCTGTCTTCCAGCCGGTCGAGCAAGTCTCTGAGATAATGCGGAATGTCGCTTGCCACCTTGAAGGTCGGCATCGACTGCATGTAGCGCGCCACCTTGCGGTCGCCAAGCTGACGCTTGATTTCGGTGGCGAGTTGTTCGCGCGTGGAAGTCGGTTTGCAGGCGATCATTTCAAAATCCTTTGTCGACCTCGAAACCCTCCGATACCGGTTAGGTTCCCACAATATGGTTCCACGGCAAGCGATCAGTGCAACTACGGTAAAGTTTGAATTAATTTTGAATCGCCTGCATCAGGCAGGTCTTTTGTTTCAAGGCTGCGCCCGAATCGGTCTTGCCCCTTGATTTTTGGGTGCCGAACCTCGATATCGGCAGCAAATCCGAACCACATGAGATGACAGGGATTGGCCATGAGCAATCAGCCGGACGACGAACATATGCCCGAGGAAATCGACGCTGCCGATACGGCGAGCGACCGGTCCGAAGGCGGTGTCGCCGACGACTATGAGGCGCTGGTGCGGCTCCTGAAGGAAAACGAGGAGCTGAAGGACCGCGCTTTGCGGACGGCAGCCGAGATGGAGAATTTGCGCCGCCGCACGGCCCGCGATGTCGTGGATGCCCGGGCCTATGCGGTCGCCAATTTTGCGCGCGACATGCTGCAGGTGGCGGACAACCTCCAGCGCGCGATGGACGCCATTCCCGTCGAGGCGAAGACATCGGGAGATGCGGGCTTTACCGCGCTTATCGATGGCGTCGAGATCACGGCGCGCGGCATGCTGGCGACGCTGGAGCGGCACGGCGTGAAGAAGCTCGCGCCCGAGGGCGAACGCTTCGACCCGAATTTCCACCAGGCGATGTTCGAGGTTCCCAATCCCGACATTGCCAGCGGCACCGTGGTTCAGGTCGTGCAGCCCGGCTACTCCATCGGCGAGCGCGTGCTGCGCCCGGCGATGGTGGGCGTTTCCAAGGGCGGACCGAAATACGGGGCCAACGAAGCGCCTGCCGAGCCCGGCCCCATCAACGAGCAGGCCGAGAAAGACGCGTAAGCGGGCGAATAGAGAGTAGCGAATACGGAATAGGGAGTAGCGAATAGGGTTTGGCAGGCTGTCCATTGACGCGGCGCGCATGTTCGCGTCTCCTGCCTACTCGCTACTCGCTACTCGCTACTCGCCGGGCCGCTTTCATGAACCTCATCACGCTGCTCGATTATGCCGGCGTCATCGTGTTTGCTGCAACCGGTGCGCTTGCCGCGTCGCGCAAGCAACTCGACATCATCGGTTTTCTTTTCCTGGCCAGCGTCACCGGCATCGGCGGCGGCACGTTTCGCGACCTGATCCTGGGCGTGCCGGTGTTCTGGGTGGAAAATCGCATCTATGTGCTGATCTGCGTGCTTGTGGCGATCGCTGTGTTCTTCACGGCGCACCGCGTCGAGTCCCGCTACAAATTGTTGCTGTGGCTGGATGCCATCGGTCTTGCCGCCTTTTCGGTGATGGGGGCCGCCAAGGGGCTGGCGATTACCGGGTCGCCGGTCGTGGCCATCGTCACCGGCGTGCTCACGGCTACTTTTGGCGGGATCCTGCGGGATCTTCTGGCCGGCGAGCCCTCGGTGTTGTTGAAGCCCGAAGTTTATGTGAGCGCGGCCCTTGCAGGTGCTACGATCTTTACACTTGGCGATCTCGCTCATCTGCCGCCGCTGTTTTCAGACATTGCGGGGTTTGCCGTCGCGTTCGCGGTGCGTGGCGGCGCACTGAAATTCGGCTGGACTATCGCGGGCTACAGGAGTCGGCCGGGGCGTCGGCCCGAAGACATTCCGTAAGGATTTAAGTGGGCCAACAGTTCACGCAGCGAAGCGGTGGCCCTCGCCGCCATAATAGCTGACATAGCGCGCGGCGATCTCCTTGACCGGCATCACCACAAAGACATCGACCGTGCCGAAGTCATCGTCGATGACGCAGCCGTCGCCGATGCGCGCGCCGACCCGCAAATAGCCCTTTACCAGCGGCGGCATCGCTGCGATGGCGGCCTTGGCGTTGACCGCCTCGATCGGCATCATATCCATCGCATGGTAGCGGCCGGCAACCGCCCGCACGTCCCAGGCCACGCCCGTCCGGCAATGATGGGCAAGATAGGTCAACGCCTCGGCATGTGCGGCAGGGACGGTTCCGGGAAAGGATGCGCATCCCGTCATCACGCCGATTTCGTAATGATTGATATAGGCCCAGATACCCTGCCAGAGCGCCTCGATGGTGCGCTTGGACCGGTATTGCGGCAGGACGCAGGAACGTCCCAGTTCCAGGAAGCGTTGGCCCGGATGGCGCGCGATCAGCCCTCTCAGTTCGAACTCGTCCTCGGAGTAGAACCCGCCCACAGACGCTGCCGATTCCTGCCGCAGTAGCCGATAGGTGCCGACGATTCGGCGATGCTCCGGCCCCGGCAGACTGGTATCGAAGACAAGAAGATGGTCGCAGGCCCTGTCGAAACGATCGGCGTCGGTATGGACGCCGGACGCGCCGCTTGCCGCGCCGAGTTCGTCGTAGAAGACGCGGTAGCGGACCTGCTGGGCGGCGGCGATCTCGTCCTCATTGCGCGCCAGGCGGACTTCCAGATTGCCGATGCGGGCTAGCGGCGCGGCCGAAACCGCCAGATCGGCCTTGTGGCTCCATGTCCTGGAACCACCGGCTTTCGCATAGGCTTCACCTTCCGGCATTGCTGCTTGCACGAGCGATTCTCCTTCGAGCCCTCTCTCTGGCATCGAGATGCGATTGTGGTGCAACATGATTGTGACAGCAACGTGAAAATGCGTGAAGGGGCCGCCGGCGGACCCGCGTGCAGCGCAAAGGCAAGCCGTTTTGCGGTCAGGCCGCAACCTGCTGTTCGACCGCAAGCGCCAGCGCTTCGGGGTCGAGCGGCTTGGTCAGGAAACCGCTTGCGCCATGCGCCAGCACCGTGTGGCGGGTGTTTTCCTGGCCATCGGCCGAAAGCACCATGATGGGCATCGGCGGCAGGCCGGCATCTTCCTCGTGACGGCGGATGGCGCCGATAGCGTCCAGCCCATCCATTACCGGCATATGCAGATCCATCAGGACAATATCGTAACGGTCGCCGCCCGCCATGCCGATGACGGCGTCGACGGCGGCCTTTCCGGTGCCGACGACGTCGACGCGGTGCCCGGCCTTCAGCAGCGTGGCGCGCGCCAGCATGGCGTTGATTTCATTGTCTTCCGCGACAAGCACCGACAGGCCCGTCCGCCGTCCGGTCGCCTCGGCGGCAACGCTGCGGCTGTCTTGTTGCGACGGCACTAGCGTCGCGACATTGCCCGATACCAGCATGCGCAGCAGTGTTTCCCCCCGCACCGGCCGCGCCAGGAAGGTTGCGTAGCCGTTGGAGCGGAGATCCGCCAACAGGCTGCGATCGGTTGGCGCGATCAGCGTGATCGCCTCGCAGGAAGGAAAGCCGGCCTGGCGAAGCCGTCTCAACAGCCGCGCTTCACGATCTTCCAGGGCGGCGTCGATCAGGATCACGTTGCAACCCACGGCGAGCAGGGCGGCCTGCGCCGCAGTGGTGGCGATTTCGGCGACCCCGCCATGGTCATGGATGGTGCCGGCGATGGCATCGGCTTCGACGGCATTTTCCGAAAGAATGACCACACGCTTGCCCGACAGCATGGACTGGCGGCTCTGGAGGGTTTCATTCGGCGAGACAATAGGGATTTCGAAGGTAAATTCGGACCCTTCGCCGAGCGTGCTGGAGACGTTGATTTCGCCGCCCATGGCCAGAACCAGGCGTCGCGAAATGGCCAGCCCAAGGCCCGCGCCGCCATGCATTCGGGTGGAACTGCCGTCGGCCTGTTCGAATTCCTCGAATATGCGCTCCCGGTCGGCCTCGATCAAACCCGGCCCGGTATCGGCAACGGCGAAGCGGATGCGGTCGGCGGTTTGCGTGCGCACGCGCGATATCGTCACCAGCACCCCGCCGGTGTCCGTGAATTTTATCGCGTTGCCGATCAGGTTCAGCAATACCTGCCGAATGCGGCCCGGGTCGGCAACGATCGTCAGCGGGACGTCGGGTGCTGCCCGGCAGGCGAGGCCTATGTGCTTGCCATAGGCGCGGTTGGTCAGCAACTCGACGATGCTGTCGCCGATTTCGCGCGGCGACATCGGCTGCGGTTCCGGATCGAAGCGGCCGGCTTCGATCTTGGAATAGTCCAGCAAATCCTCGATCATCGCCAGAAGGGCGCTTGTCGACGTCGAAACCGCCGCGACGTAGGTGCGCTGTTCGGGCGACAGGCCGGTGTCGGCGAGAAGCTTGGCCATGCCCATGATCCCGTTCATCGGGGTGCGGATTTCGTGGCTTACCGTCGCCAGGAAGCGGGATTTGGCCTGGCTGGCGTATTCGGCCCGTTCGCGGGCCTTGATCAGCGACGATTCCGCATTCTTGCGGGCCGTGATGTCGCGCGCGATGGCGCGATGCGAAACGGCCCCGCTGTCCTTGTCGCGGACAGACAATTCTATCCATGAAAACCAGCGCGGCCCTTCCATCGTGCGGATCACCACGTCGGTTGAACTCAAGCATTCGCGGTCCGCAAACGCGGCGTCCGGCACGATGCCGACATCGATGCCGAGATCGGTCAGGGTCTTTCCCGAAACATCAACCGGATCGATCCCCAGCAGGCTGGTAAAGACCCTGTTGGCGTGAACGATCCTGCCGTCGCGGTCGCGGTGAACGACGAGGTCGCCGAGCGCGTCGATCAGGTCGCGAAAACGCTCTTCGCTTTCCTGCAATTCCCACATGCGGTCAGCGAGTTTTTCGATTTCGACGCGGCTGTGCCGTGCATTGTCGCCCAGCGTCGCGACGGTCCGCTTGAGGCTGGCCTGCATGGCAAGCGCGCACGCGCCAAGCACCAGGAAGGCAATGCTGACGAAATGCGGCGCACCCGAGAGATAGGCAACGCCCGCCACGACGAATATGGCGCAGAGCGTAAGGAAAGGCAGAAGCTCGCGATCAGCGCGCCGTAGGTCGGGCATCAGCGGCGGCGGCTCGAGTTGCAGGCGTGCCGGGGAGGCCGCGCCTGTACCGGTCGCGCTTGCGGCTCGCTCGTCTGCGTTGCTGTCGGATTCCACGATCATGCGGCAATCCATGGCAGACAGAGATTATGGAATTTTGTGGCGGATCGTTCGCATTTTAGCGATCAGCCAGATTATGGGCGCGGTTCGCGCCGCCAGCCGATGAATTCGTCGAAAATCACGGCAATGGCCCCTACCGTTATGAAGGCGTCCGCCAGATTGAACACGGCAAACGACCAGGCCGGCGTGTGGAACAGGATATAGTCGATGACATGGCCGTAGATGGCGCGGTCGATGAGATTGCCGAGCGCGCCGCCGACGATCAGCGCGAAGCCGATGCGGGCAATGCCCTGGCCCGGTGTTGTCTTGGCCGCCAGATAGAGAACGAAGGCGACCACGCAGACCGAAACGACGATCAACCCGGTGTCGCCGAACGAATCCAGCATCGAAAAGGCGATGCCGGTGTTGTAGGTGCGATAAAGCGCCAGGAAAGGCAGGATTTCGACCATTTCCCGCAGGTTAAGCCCGGTTTCGACGAGGTATTTTATCCATTGGTCGAGCGCTATGGCGACGACGACCAGCAGGCCGTAGGGCAACAACCGTTTCATGAGCGGGAACCTTCCGGCTCGAGCGTGAGCGCGCTGCGGCGAATCTCGAAAAGCATGATGCCGGTGGCGACCGCGAGGTTGAGCGAATCGGCGCGCCCGGCCTGCGGAATCCGCAACAGCCGGTCACAGCTTTCGGCGAGCATATCGGGCAGGCCCTGCTGCTCGTTCCCCATCAACAGAAGCGTCGGCCCGCGCGAAAAATCGACCGAGCGGTAGTCTACCGCGCCCTTCAAATGCGTGCCGGCGACGAGGCCGGAAAAACTCCCGCGCCACGCCAGGAAGGCTTCGGGCGTCGCCTTGACCACCGGCACGGCGAAGATCGAACCCATGGTGGCGCGCACGGTTTCGACCGAGAACGGATCGGTGGTTTCACCGACGAGGATCACGCCCTTGGCGCCGACCGCGTCGATCGTGCGGATGATTGTGCCGAGATTGCCGGGGTCGCGCACCCGGTCGAGCGCCACCCAGACGTCGCCGGGCTTGGCGTGAACGTCTTTCAGCGCCAGCAATTGCTGGACAAAGACGCCGACCACCATTTGCGGATTGTCGCGACGGGTGATCGCCGACAACACTTTTTCCGACACTTCGAGCACGGTTCCGCCTTGGGCGACCGTGCGCGCGGCGACCTTTTCGACCGCCGCGTTGCCGCGCCCGGCCTTGGCGAAGACCAGCGTCCGGATCGACCAGCCGAGATCGAGCGCGTCGATGACCAGCTTCAACCCTTCGGCCATGAAGGCGTGCTGCTGGTCGCGGAATTTCTTCAGCGCCAGCGCTTTTATCTCCTTGATCAGCGGATTGGCGAGGCTGGTGACTTCCTTGACTTGACCGACCGCGCGGCGGGTTTCATGCTCGCTCATTTGGAGACCCAACGCGAGAACAGCGAGGTGGAGAGCGCTCGCCCTGCCGACTTTTCGCGAATGACCAGTTCGCCGGATTCAACCGTGCCGCCCATGCCGGCAAAGGTATCGCGCATCAGCGCATGGATGGCAAAGAACGAAGAACGGATCGAATAGGCGGTCAGCACCACGGCCAATGGCTTGGGGGTGAGGATGGCGCGGCAGAGATCGGTCAGCGCCGGCAAATCCTCGAACAACTGCCAGACCTCGCCCTTGGGACCGCGCCCATAGGCGGGCGGATCGAACAGGATGATATCGTACTGGCTACCGCGCCGTTCCTCGCGCTCGGCGAATTTCATGGCGTCGTCGACGATCCAGCGGATCGGTTTTTGCCCAAGCCCGGCCATTTCCTGATTTTCGCGCGCCCAGCCGATGGCCTTCTTCGAGGCGTCGACATGGGTGACTTCGGCGCCGGCGCGGGCCGCGACCAGCGAGGCGAGGCCGGTGTAGCCGAACAGGTTGAGAACCTTGACCGGGCGTTTGGCAGCCTGGATCAGGCCGGCCATATGGTTCCAATGCGAGGCTTGCTCGGGAAAGACGCCGACATGGCGAAACGAGGTGAAACGGCCGAGATAGTCGATGCCGTCATGCTTCATCGGCCATGTTTCGCCAAGCGGCTCCTTTGGGAAGCGCCAGCGGCCCATGCCTTCTTCCTCGGTGTCACCGGTGAAGACGGCATCGGCGCGGTCCCATTCCTTTTGCGGGAGAGCACGCTGCCAGATCGCCTGGCCTTCGGGCCGCACGATGCGATAGGGGCCGTATTGCTCCAGCTTTTCACCCGCACCGCTGTCGAGCAGCGCGTAATCGGTATTGGGGGCGACTTCGAGGATCAGCGGCAGGTTTTCGGCCGGCAACGCGCCTTCGCGGCGGGCAAGCACGCGCGGTTGGGATTTGTGCTCGTGCCGGATTTCGGCCTTCGGCTCGGTTTTTTTGGCAGGCTGTGGATCGCGTGGCCGCACCGGCCCGGTCCCGGCTTTCGCGGGCTGATGCGGGCGGTTGTCGCGGCGCTGATCGCGAAAGGATTTCAAGAAGGTAACCTCGTCAGGCGGATCGCCGCTTCTGCCACAGCAGGCCCGCCCGTGCAAGAAAAGGTGGTTTAGGCTTTAAGCGCACGGTAAACCGCGATTCCGGCGGCCAGATCCTCGAGTGCCGCACCGACCGACTTGAACAGCGTGATTTCCTGCGCGCTTTCACGGCCCTTCTTTTCGCCGCGCGCCAGTTCATGCAGGTCGGCGACGATCGCATCGGCCTTCAGCACGCCGGAGGCCAGCGGCTGGACGATGTCGCCGGCTTCCTTGGTCGCGCCGGCGCGGGTGTCGACATAGACGCGGGCGCGCGAAATCGCGTCGTCGTCGCTTTCGCGCATGTCGGGCGTGAAGCCGCCGACCAGATCCACATGCGTTCCCGCTTTCAGCAGCGCACCCTTGATCAGCGGCGTGGTCGAGATGGTCGCCGAGGAAACAATGTCGGTATTTGCCAGTTCGGCGTCGAGGTCGCTGACCGCTTCGGCGTCAAAACCGTCGGCGCGCAGATCGGCCACCACCTTTTCGGCATTGGCCGGCGTACGGTTCCAGATGCGGATTTCCTTGATCGGCCGCACCGCCGAATGCGCCCTTGCCAGGAAGGGCGACAGCGCGCCGGCTCCCACCACCAGCAGCCGCGAGGCGTCCTCGCGCGCCAAATAGGAGGCAGCGAGCGCCGAAGCGCAGGCCGTGCGCCACTGGGTCAGGCGCTGGCCGTCGATCAGGGCTTCCGGTTCGCCGGTCGCGCCGTTCAAAAGCAGATAGAGGCCCATCACGGCGGGCTTGCCGATGGCGTTGTTGTCGGGCGAAACGGTGACGATCTTGACGCCGATATGGCCGTGGGCCGAGGTGCCGGCGGCGTTGAAGTCGGTCCATGCCGGCATCAAAAGCAGGGTCGAGGCTGCGCCGTCCGGCCGCTCGACGCTGTGGTGGTGGCGCACCGGTTGCACCGCGCCATCCCGAAAAGCCGTCCGCAGCGTATCGACCAGACCCGGAAAGGTAAGCGCGCGGTCAATCTCGGCGGGCGAGATATGCAGCATCAACAAAACTCCATCTTGGAAGAAGCCGCGGTGTCAGGCCGTCGGCTTCGGCAGCGCCGTATGGGATTGGCCTTGCGGGGTTGGCGCCGCGGTCTTGACCACCTGGCGCAAATTCTCCGCTTCCATGCCGCGCTGGCGGGCAAGCTTGCGGTAACGGCCCTGCCGGAACCATGTCGCCAGGCCGCCGACGATCATGCCGAGGCCAAGCGCCAGGAACAGGAAGATGAACAGCGGCAGGGTAAAGGTAAGTGCCGGATTGCCGGGATTGAACGGATCGAAGGTAAAGGCGACCGCAGCGCGGTTGGCGACGGCCAGGGCGATCAGGATGACCGCGAGCGGCGCGAAAACCACGATGAGCATGAAGCGATTGAACATGGATGTATCCCGGCGAAAGCAGTCGTGCCTCAAACGTCCTTGAGGGTCTTACTTTCCCGCGTTCAGCCTTTCGCGAAGTTCCTTGCCGGTCTTGAAGAACGGCACCCATTTTTCCTCGACCTCGACCGAATCGCCGGTGCGTGGGTTGCGGCCGGTGCGCGCTGGGCGGTTCTTGACCGAAAAAGCGCCGAAGCCGCGCAATTCGACCCGGTTTCCTTCGGCCAGCGCGTCGGTGATCTCATCGAAGATGGCGCCCACGATGTTTTCGACGTCGCGCAAAAACAGATGCGGGCTGCGTGTGGCGATGATTTGTACGAGTTCGGATTTGATCATGAGGGCGGCCCTGCTGAAATGATGCGGACTGGCAATGGTACTGATTTTACTTGGTTTCGTTCATCTTGAGCGAGAGTTCAAGGGTGCCAGACGGAGACAAGACCGTCAAGGAACAAGCGATCCGCGCCCAATTCCTGGAGCATGTCGCTGCTTGCATCGGGCAGGCCGAGCGCCCGGCTTATCGTTCGCGCCAGCGCTTTCGAGAACAGGAAGCTGCTGCCGCTTTTCGTATCTTTCCATTCCACGACCTTCAGCTTGGCGTCGACGCCCTTGCTGGCGAGCCAGTCGACAGCCTCCGCCTCGCCGCCCACCGCATCGATCAACCCGTTGGCAAGCGCCTGCCGGCCGGTGAAGATGGAGCCGTCGGCCAGCGCCAGCACTTGCGGCCGCGTCATCGAGCGGCGCTCGCCGACGAGGCCGACAAACCAGTCATAGCTGTCGAGAATGAGTTTTCGCACCATGGCGCGTTCTTCGTCGGTGGTCGGGTTGAAGGGCGACGGCTCTGCCTTCAACGGCGAGGACTTCACTTCTTCCAGCTTGACGCCGATCTTGTCCATCAGGCCGGTGACGTCGGGAAACTGGATGAGCACGCCGATCGAGCCGACGATGGAGGACTGGCGGGCGACGATGTGGTCGGCAGCACTTGCGATCATGTAGCCGGCGGAGGCGGCGAGCGTTCCCACCTGCGCGGTCACCGGCTTCTCGGCGGCCAGCTTGCGCACTTCCTCGAAGATCATCTCGCCGCCGGCGGTGGTGCCGCCGGGCGAATCGATGGCCAGGATGACACCCTTGACGTGCGGGGATTTGCGGATTTTCTCCAGCCGTTCGACCAGTTCCTCGTTTTCGGTAATGGTGCCGTCGATCCTGACCTTGGCGATGTGGTCGGCGGATGCGCCGGACAGGCCGTCGCCGTAAAACCAGCTTGCCAGAGCGACAAGGCCGAGCGCGGCAATGACGATCGCCGCGACGCGCCAGAATGTCAGCTTGCGCCGCAACCGGCGGCGGTCGATCAGGTCGTCAGCTCTCAGCGCCATGGTCGGTCTCGCACTCGACAGGTCGATTGGACCTGAAACCCAGTTTGGAAGCAGGGACTTTTAGAGCATGCACCGCTCGACCGCTACCCATTTTGCGGCGGCGGTGCCTCTTTGCATGGGGGCGGCGCCCGCGACGGGGCCGTCGTCGGTCGTTCTCGCCAAAGCGGAAAATGGGAAGAAGTTGCTTCTGAGTCGGCTGTATTTTCCATTCCGAAAAGTGTATCGGTCACATTTTGGCGATTTTTCCTACGTTTGTGCTTGCGCGCCCGCCCCGCCATCCCACCTATCAGGCTGGACGGCAGGGCAAAGAGCTGGGATCAATCGAAATACCAAGTTCCGATCGCCGGATGTCGGTTGGTCCTGAAGAAAGCAACCATGTTGGCACGACCAATCGATACGGCCGGCAGCGATGACGGTGTTGTCCTGCCCGAACCGGGCGGGACTGGGCCTGTGCGGGCGTCCGCTTTCGGGCGCGCCCAGCGCCATTCGCGCCGCGTCCGGCTGTTCAAGATCGTCCTGCCGCTGATTGCCGTCATCATCGCCATCGGCTTTCCAGTCTATTCCTACATGGTCGCGCCGCCGCCGATCCAGGTAAAGGCGGACGCCAGCGCCTTCTCCGATGGCAAGCTGGTAATGGCCAACCCGAAACTGGAAGGCCTGACCAAGGACAATCTTACCTATTCGCTGAACGCCTTGCGCGCCATTCAAAGCGCGGGCGAGGAGAGCCTGGTGGAGCTTGAAAAGATCGATGCCAAGCTGCCGGTGTCGGCTGACAATATAGTGACCGTGGGCGCGGCGCACGGAATCTACAATCGTGACAACAACACGCTCGACCTCGACACGGAGATAACGGTATCCACGACCGATGGCATTGTGGCACAACTGAGATCGGCCTTTCTGGATATGGCAAAAGGCACTATGAAAACGACACAGCCTGTCGACATTAGCCGACCCGGGTCGCGGATCACCGCTGACGGGATGACGGTGAAGGAAAACGGCAAGGTCGTGATTTTCGAAAAGCGTGTGCGTCTCAATATCGACCCCGCCACGCAAAAGGCGGCCCAGGGAAAGAGCGGAGAATAAGATGCTGGCCATTTCGACACGTTTTGCCGCCGCGGCTTCGGTTCTGCTGTTGCTCGGTGTTCCGTCCGCCATGGCGCAATCGAAGTCGCCCAGCACCATGTCGGGGCTGAAATTGAGCGGAGACCAGCCCATTCAGATCGAAAGCGACAAGCTCGAGGTCCGTCAGAACGAAAATCTCGCGATTTTCACCGGTAATGTCAGCGTCGTGCAGGGGCCGACCCTGATGAAGGCGGGCGTGATGAAGGTCTATTATGTGAAGGACGAAGGGGCTGCCAGCAAGAAGGCTGGGGCCAAGGCGTCGGATACCACGGCATCCGGCGATGCTGCGGCCGCAGGCGTCTCGCCCATGTCCGCCGGGACCAACATCGATCATCTGGAAATTGACGGCAAGGTTTACATCAAATCGGACGACCAGGTCGCCACGGGCGACAGCGGCACGTTCGACATGAAGAGCCAGGTGCTGGTGCTGTCCGGCAAGAAAGTCGTTCTTACCCAGGGCTCCAACGTTCTGGTCGGCTGCAAGCTGACCGTGCAGATGCAGACCGGCCTTGCCCAGGTGGATGCTTGCGGTGGCCGTGTCATGATGTCGTTGACGCCGCAGAAATCCAAGTGATGGCTGTTATCAACTCCCCGGCGCAGCCCACTGGAAAGCAGGCGGAGCCGACAGCCAAACCGGATAAGGCCCTGTTCAAGGGCACGCTGATCGCCAAGGGCCTCTCAAAAAGCTACAAGGGCCGCAAGGTCGTAAGCAATGTGACGATCGGCGTTCGCGCCGGCGAAGCCGTCGGTCTGCTCGGCCCCAACGGCGCGGGCAAGACGACCTGCTTCTACATGGTCACCGGTCTGGTGCCGGTCGATGAAGGCACCATCGAGATCGACGGCTTCGACGTCACCTCCATGCCGATGTATCGCAGGGCGCGGCTCGGCATCGGCTATCTGCCGCAGGAAGCCTCGATCTTTCGCGGCCTGACCGTTGAGCAGAACATCCGTGCCGTGCTCGAAGTCATCGAGAAGAACCACAAGGTGCGGGAGCGCAACCTCGATGAACTGCTTGAGGAATTCCATATAAGCCATTTGCGCAAGGCGCCTTCCATGTCGCTGTCGGGCGGCGAGCGCCGGCGCCTGGAGATCGCGCGCGCGCTGGCGACGCGACCGGCCTACATGCTTCTGGACGAGCCGTTTGCCGGCATCGACCCGATTGCGGTGGCCGATATCCAACAGCTTGTGCGCCACCTGACGGCGCGCGGCATCGGCGTTCTCATCACCGACCACAATGTGCGCGAGACGCTGGGGTTGATCGACCGGGCCTATATCATCCATGCCGGCGAAGTCCTGACCCATGGCAGGGCCGAACAGGTCGTGGCCAATGCCGACGTGCGGCGGCTGTATCTTGGCGAAGGCTTTACGCTGTAATCCGCTGAAGATCCCGATAACGCGCTGGTAAGCCGTCCGTGCTATCTGTTGCCTTGACAGGCAAGAGCCGGGCCAGTTCCTATGTCCGGCTGGAAAATTGTTTTCGGCGGTCATGAGGCGATAAATCCGGCTATGGCGCTCGGCGCGAAATTGCAGCTCAGGCAGAGCCAGTCGCTGGTGATGACCCCGCAACTGATGCAGTCGATCCGGCTGCTGCAGCTCACCCATGCCGAACTGGAGCGCTTCATCGATGAAGAGATCGAGCGCAACCCGCTGCTTGAGCGCGCCGAGAGGCAGGACGACGCCGGGGACGACGCTGGGGATGGGCCGGCAGCGGACGGCGGCGACGTGCCGCGTTCGGGCGATCAGGAAGACTGGTTCGACAAGGACGCACCGCTGAGCGCGGAGGCGATGGCCGACAGGCTGGACACGTCGCTGGAAAACATTTTCCCGGACGATCCCGGCACCAGCGACAGGCTCGGCCCGACGCTGGACGCGCAATGGAAAACCACGTCCGGCATCGGGGCCGGTCCGTTTTCCGCGTCCTTGGACATGGAGGCGGTCGCCGCAAGCGCCGTTACGCTGCGCGATCATGTCGGCGGGCAGATCGCGCTTGGCTTCCGCGATCCGGCACTGAGGCTGATTGCCGCCGAACTGGCCGACAATCTTGACAGCGCAGGCTATCTCAGCGCCGACATGGCGGAAATCGCCGACCGTCTCGGGGCGGACGAAGCGGCCATGGCGGAAGTTCTGGCGCTGTGCCAGACATTCGAGCCATCGGGCATCTTTGCCCGCGACCTTGGCGAGTGCCTGGCGCTGCAGCTTGCCGCGCGCGACCGCTTCGACCCGGCCATGAAGATACTGGTTGCCCATCTCGACCTGTTGGCCAAGCGCGACTTTCACACCCTGAAACGGCTCTGTGGCGTCGACGAGGACGATATTCTCGACATGCTGGCGGAAATCCAGGCGCTGGACCCCCGACCGGGCATGGCCTTTTCAGGCGGAACTAGCGAGGCAATCGTCGCCGACGTCGAGGTGCGGGCTGCCGGCGATGGCGGGTGGGCGGTGGAACTCAACCCGGATACGCTGCCTCGGGTGCTGGTCGATCAGGTCTATTTCGCGCATGTCTCGAGCCATGCAAAGAGCCAGGCCGACAAGGATTTCCTGGCCGAATGCCAGCAAAATGCGAGCTGGCTGACGCGCAGCCTCGACCAGCGGGCCAAAACCATCCTAAAGGTCGCTTCCGAGGTCGTGCGCCGGCAGGATGCGTTTCTCGTCCATGGCGTGCGCCATCTGAAACCGCTCAACCTGCGAGCGGTGGCCGACGCCATCGGCATGCACGAATCAACGGTCAGCCGCGTCACCGCCAACAAATACATGCTCACCCCGCGCGGCGTATTCGAACTGCGCTATTTCTTCACCGCTTCGATCGCCTCCTCGCAAGGCGGCGAAGCGCATTCGTCCGAAGCGGTGCGCGACCGCATCCGGCAGTTGATCGACGAGGAAAAGCCCGCGGACGTGCTTTCCGACGATGCTATCGTGGATATGCTGGAGGCCGTTGGCATCGACATCGCCCGGCGTACGGTTGCGAAGTATCGGGAAGGCATGACTATCGCGTCGTCCGTGCAAAGGCGGCGCGAAAAGCGCGCCCTGGCGAACGCCGGACGCTGAATCCGGTGGAATTTTCCTGCTTCGACCTTATTTGACAAGCCGCGGGGAAGTGGCTAGAAGCCCGCCCGCATGAGGTGGGCTAACGGCCCGCATGCGGAAGCGTCGCCATAATGACGGTAATAGGGCGGTCTGTGAGCAATCTGAAAGCTCGGACGTAAAAACGGCGCAGGAAACGTCGCGAAGCTTGTGCGCACGGAGCACGGGTATAAACTCCAGACAATGTGAAGCCCTAAAACAGGAAGGTCGATTTCCAGATGACGCTGCGCATATCGGGAAAACACATGGATATCGGGGATGCGTTTCGCACCCGCATCACGGAACGTATCGGCGAGGCGATTGAAAAATATTTCGACCGGGGTTTTTCGGGTCAGGTAACGGTCATCAAATCAGGATCGCGCTATTCGGCCGACTGCATGATTCGGCTGGATTCGGGGGCTTCCCTGCAGGCCGCCGGCGATGCCCAGGACCCGAGCCAAGCCTTCGATGCCGCAGCCGAGCGGCTTGAAAAGCGCCTTCGGCGCTACAAGCGCCGTCTGAAGTCGCATTACCCCAACAATGTCGGCAGCAGCGCCGATGCCGTCGAAATGGCCTATGCGGTGATGGAGCCGCTGGCCGACGACGACGAGGAAATTCCGGAGAATTTTGCGCCCGCGATCGTGGCCGAATCGTCTATGGCGTTGAAAACGATGTCGGTGGCCTCGGCGGTGATCGAACTCGACACCAAGGACAGCCCTGTCTTCGTCTTCCGCAACGCCGGAAGCGATCATCTCAACATTGTCTATCGCCGGCCCGATGGAAATATCGGCTGGATCGACCCCTCGACGACCAAGCTCTCGTAGGGATAGGGACCATCCGCGCTGGAGTGGGGACTCCGGCGACGGTGAAGCAAGGGATAGTCACAATGGATCTGACCGATCTGATCGACGCAAAAGCGATCATGCCGGCGTTGAAAGTCAACTCGAAGAAGCAGTTGCTTCAATCGCTGTCCGAGCGGGCGGCAGCGATTTCCGGGATTCCGGAGCGGGAGATATTCGAAACCATCCTGCAGCGGGAGCGGCTCGGCTCTACGGGTGTCGGCAACGGCATTGCCATCCCGCATGGCAAGATCGTCGGGGTCAAGCACATCACCGGCGTATTCGCCAGGCTGGAGACGCCGGTCGATTTCGAAGCGCTGGACGACCAGCCGGTCGATCTGGTGTTTCTGCTGCTCGCGCCGGAAGGGGCAGGTGCCGACCATCTCAAGGCGCTGTCACGCATTGCGCGGGTGCTGCGCGACGCCGACACGGTAGCCAAGATCAGGGGGACGCACGATGCGTCCGCCATCCATGCCCTCCTGTCGGAGACACGGGCTTCGCACGCGGCCTGAGCTTATTTTGATAAAACGAGTTCAAAGGGCCGCTGATTGCGGCCCTTTTCGTTGAGGTCATTTTTTTAGTGGATAGCGACCGTCACGAGATCGTTTTCCATGGCGCCGGCCAAAGCACGGTCGCGGGCGTCCGAAAGCAGGATCGGCTGGCCGTTGGCGGAAAACAGCGCCCACAATTCCATTCCGGGCGCGATTTCGCCCAAAGTGGGGAAACGGCCGCGCAGATCGTCGCTAGACACCTTGCGCAGGTAGGCCACCGAGCCTTCGCCAAGCAGGGCGAATTCGCCCTTGGTCATGGCGGTATTTTCTTGGGTTCTGGTCATTTCAGCCTCCTTTTCGCGTGGATGCCGCTTCGGGCCATCCCGCATAAGAGCCATCGGTAAAGATCAGTCTTTCACCGATATGTTTATTTTCCGTACCAGCCGCTCACACTCCGGACGGTCGAGATCGATCGACAGCAGTCCGTTCTTCAGTTCCGCGGCGATCACGCGCATGCCATCTGCCAGTACGAAACAGCGCTGGAACTGGCGTGCCGCGATGCCGCGGTGGAGAAACTCTCGGTCAGTGTCGTCGGTCTGGCGACCGCGCACCATCAACTGGCTTTCCTCGACGGTAATGTCGAGGTCGTCATCTGCAAAACCGGCCACCGCCAGCGTTATCCTCAACCGCTCGGCGCACCCTTCGGTTCCGCGCAAGCGCTCGATATTGTAGGGCGGGTACCCGTCGCCGGATTTGGCGAGGCGTTCCAGCGTCTTTTCCATGGCGTCGAAGCCAAGCAGGAGCGGGCTGGAAAAGGGCGTCATTCTGTTCATACCACCGCGTGTCCTCTTAAGAGCGACATAACTGGAAAAACCCGACTGGCATTTTTCCCGATGGTGTTGATATGGTCTGCCTTGCGGCCAAGTTCAAGCGCCATTCACCCTGCCCGAAACGACTCATCCGACAAGGAATTCCCATGCCAGCCCAACGCAGGATCATCATCGACACCGACCCCGGCCAGGACGATGCCGTCGCCATCCTGCTGGCACTAGGCAGCGCCGAGATCGAGGTGGTGGGAATTACCGTCGTCGCCGGCAACGTGCCGCTGAAGCTGACGGAGAAGAACGCGCGCAAGATCTGCGAGTTGGCCGGCCGCAGCGACATCAAGGTTTTCGCCGGCGCGATACGCCCGCTGATGCGGCAATTGGTGACGGCCGAGGAAGTACACGGCCAAACGGGCCTAAATGGGGCGCAATTGCCGGAACCCGTCATGACGCTGCAGGACCAATATGCGGTGGATTTCATCGTCGAGACGCTGATGCAGGAAGAAAGCGGCACGATCACGCTGTGCGCGCTCGGGCCACTGACCAACCTCGCGCTGGCGCTTGTGCGGGAGCCGAGGATCGCACCGCGCATCCGTGAAATCGTGCTGATGGGCGGCGGCTTTTTCGAGGGCGGCAACATCACGCCGGCGGCCGAATTCAACATCTATGTCGATCCGCACGCCGCCGATATCGTGCTGAAATCGGGCGTTCCCATCGTCATGATGCCGCTTGATGTCACCCACAAGGCGCTGACTTCAGCGGCGCGCACGGCTACCATCCGCAACATCGGCACCAGCGTCGGGCAGGCGGTAGCCGATATGCTGGAATTCTTCGAACGCTTCGACGAGGCCAAATACGGCACCGATGGCGGGCCGCTGCACGACCCCTGCGTGATCGCCTATCTGCTCAAGCCGGATCTGTTTAAGGGCCGCGACTGCAATGTCGTGGTGGAGACGACATCGGAACTGACCATGGGCATGACCGTCATCGACTGGTGGGGCGTGACGGGACGGCCGAAGAACGCGCTTGTCATGCGCGACATTGACCATGACGGCTTCTTCGCGCTGCTGACCGAGCGGCTGGCGCGGCTGTAGCTTTTTTCAGGCGCCAGTCGGCCATGGCAAGGTTGCTTCGTAAGCGGCGGCCGCACGCAGCACCGCCATGTCGCCGCGGGGGCGGCCGATCAACTGCATGCCCATCGGCCTGCCCTGCGTATCGAAACCGGCCGGCACATTAACGGCGGGGCAGCCGCCCAGCGTCGCAAAGCAGGTCACCTGCATCCAGCGGTGATAGCTGTCCATCGGCGTGCCCGCGATGTTGTTCGGCCACGGCGTCTCTATGCCGAAGGGGAAAACCTGCGCCGAGGGCAGGGCGATGAGATCGAATCGCTCGAACAGCGCCAGTAAAGCCTGATGCCAGGCGGTGCGAATACAGGCGGCGGCATGGATTTGCGGAGCGGTCAGGCGCGCGGCACCGTCTGCTTCCCACAGCGCCTCCGGCTTGAGCAGGCGGCGGCGCTCGGGGTCTTGAGCCAGAAGGTTCAGGGCGCAGCCGCTGGACGCATGGCGCAGCGTGACGAAGGCTTGCCACAAGGCCTCGACGTCGAAATCCAACGGCAATGGCTCGCTGTCGAAAGAGGCATCGCCAAAGCGTTTCAGCGCTGCTTCGCAAAGGCTGAGAATGCCTTGTTCCATCGGCACCCTGCCGTCGAAATCCCCAAGCCAGCCGATGCGCCCGCCTGAAGCCGCAACATTGAGGCCGGCAAGGAAGGAACCGGGCTTTTCATAGGAAAGTGGCGCTTGCGGATGATAGCCCGCCTGCACGTCGAGCAGCAGTGCCATGTCGCGAACGCTGCGGCCCATCGGTCCGTCGACGCCCATCTGCGCGTAGAAGGCCTCCGGGCTAGGGCCGCCGGGAACCAGTCCCTGCGAGGGCCGGAAGCCGAACACATTGTTGAAGGCGGCCGGATTGCGCAGGGAGCCGCCAAAGTCGCTGCCGTCTGCGACGGGCACCATGTCGAGCGCCAATGCTACCGCAGCACCGCCGCTGGACCCGCCCGCCGTCCACGCCGGATCGAAGGCGTTGAGCGTCGGGCCGAATACCGGATTATAGGTGTTGGAGCCGAGGCCGAATTCGGGCGCGTTGGTCTTGCCGATGATGATGGCGCCGGCCTCGCGAATGCGCTGGACGAAGAAATCGTCCTCCTGCGGCACGAAATCGGCGAAAATCGGCGAGCCGAAGGTCGTTTTCAGCCCCTTGGTCAGCGCCAGATCCTTGATGGCGATGGGTAAGCCGAACAGCGGCCCCGATGGCGCAGCCACCTTGTCCGCCGCATCCGCTTCGCGCAACAGATCGGCCCGCTCGCGCAGCGAGACGATTGCGTTGACGTGCGGATTGACCGTTTCGATGCGGTCGAGAAAGGCCACCATGATCTCGCGCACGGACAAGGTCTTGCGTTTGACGGCATCCACCAGATCGACGGCGGAAAGGCGGCAGATGTCGTGCGCCGGCGGTATCTTATGCCTATTTGGCGAAATGGCATCCATCGCTTCAGTCCTCATTTCGCGGCTTCCAGTGCGGCGTCGACATCCTTGGCAAAGGGAATGGACGGTTGTGCGCCGGGCTTCAGGCAGGCGAGCGAGCCAGCGGCGGCGGCGCGTTCCAGTGCTTTTTCGAGCGGCAGGCCGGCGGCAAGCGCCGCACCCAGATAGCCGCAGAACGTGTCGCCCGCGCCGACGGTATCGACGGGTTTTATCTTGAGCGCCGGCACTTGCAGAAAATCGTCTGCGGTGGCGGCGATAACGCCGTCGCCGCCCAGCGTGACGACAATGGTGCGGCCCGTCTTTTGCGCAAAGGCGCGCATACGGGCGGGGCGGTCGCGGCCGGCAAGCGCCAGCGCCTCGCCATAGAGGTCGAATTCCGTCTCGTTGGCCACGACATAGTCGGCCTTTTCGAGAAAGCCGGCCGCTTCGGCGCGGAAAGGCGCGGTATTGAGCACGGTGACCGCGCCCGCCTTTCTGGCCGCATCGAGAGCGGCTTCGACGGTCTGCAAGGGGATTTCTTGTTGCAGAAGGACGATGTCACCCTTGGCCAGGAAGGCCTTGGCAAGATCGCCCGGCAGTACCGAATCGTTGGCTCCCGGCGCGACCGCGATCACGTTCTCGCCGGCATCGTCGACCAGGATGGCGGCGGTGCCGGTGCTCGCATGCATCTGGCCCACGCCCGAAAGATCGATTGCAGCTTGCTCAAGACAGGTCAATGCCTCGGCAGCGAAGCTGTCCTTGCCGACTGCGCCGACCATGCGGACCTTGGCTCCGGCCCGCGCTGCCGCCAGCGCCTGGTTGGCGCCCTTGCCGCCCGCGGACGTCTTGAAACCCGAGCCGCGAACCGTTTCGCCCGGGCTGGGCAAACGGTCGACCGTGGTGATCATGTCGAGATTGATCGAGCCGATGACGATAATCATGAAAGGAAATGCCTCCCGGAAGTTGCCGGGAGGCTAGCCTTTCCAAACGGGTCTTTCCAGACGGCAGCGCCGGGAAAATCAGGCGGAAAGCTTTCCCGCCTCCCAGCCCAGGATCGCGCGCTTGCGCGTCAGGCCCCAGTGATAGCCTGTCAGTGCGCCGGATTTGGCAAGCGCCCGGTGGCAAGGCACGACGAACGATACCGGGTTGGCCCCGCAGGCAGCACCCACGGCGCGCGACGCGTCCGGCGCGCCGATATCGGCGGCAAGGGAGGAATAGGTGCGGGCCTTGCCGAGCGGAATCCGCAGCAGCGCCTCCCACACGCGCACCTGAAAATCGGTGCCGATCATGACGACACGCAGCGGTTGGTCGGCGCGCCAGCGGGAGGGATCGAAGACGCGCGCGGCATAGGGAGCGGTCGCGGCCATGTCTTCCACATAAATGGCGTTCGGCCAGCGGCCGGCCATATCGGCGAACGCCGCCCGCTCTTCGCCGGGGTCGTTGAAGGCCAGGCCGGCCAGACCGCGATCCGTCACCATGATCAGCGCGATGCCGAACGGCGAAATGTGGTAGCCATAGCGGATGGTCAGGCCGGCGCCGCGCGTCTTGTAGTCGCCGGGCGACATGGCCTCATGGGTGACGAACAGGTCGTGAAGCCGGCCGGGACCCGACATGCCGAGTTCAAGCGAGGTTTCGAGCAGCGGCAGGCCGCTATCGAGCAGTTTTCGCGCATGGTCGAGCGTAACGGCTTGCAGGAAGGCCTTGGGTGACAGGCCGGCCCAGCGCGTGAACAGTTTCTGCAGGCCGGTCGGCGTCTCGCCTACTTCCTCAGCCAGCACTTCGAGCGAGGGCTGGTCGCGATAGTCGAGGCTGATCTTTTCGATGGCGCGGCGCACGATCTCGTAGTCGCCGCCCTCCGGCGTAATGTCTTTTTCGAGGGTGGCACGAGGGGCTAGCGGCATCGGCGCATTCATAAGCATCCGGGTGTTCATGGCAATATCTCCTTGGCCATGAATATCGTCGCCTTGGCTCCCGGCTTCCACCCGAAACTTGCCTTGCTTCCCGCGAAATGCCGGACTTGTGCCGCTATCCGGCCTTGGCCGTCGCCAGCGCACGGGTAAAGGCCGTGGCGAAGCTGTCGCGATCGTCGGGGTTGAGGAAGCCGCCGATCGATACGTGCTGCCCCTGCGCTTCCACTTCCATCCTGGTGATGCCGATTTCGCTGTGGCGGGCCACGGAAAAGCGTGTCCAGAACGGGTTGAAGTGGTGCGCTTCCAACTTGCCTGAGGGAGCGGTCTTGCGGATGTCGAGGGCCGTGCGCGACACCGATACTTCTTCACGGGCGCGGGCGGCGCGATAGTTGATGCGGAAGGCGATGTAGACGCCGAGGACGTCGAGCCCGAAGAAGCCGAACACCGGCCATGCGCCATGCGACAGGAAGATGGCTCCTGTCACGGCCCAACTGAACATCAGTCCGATCATGATGAGCGTGAAGCCGGTGCGGCCCAGCGAACGGTGCGGCGTCAGCAGCGCCCGGAAAAAGGGCTCGTCGGCTCGAAATGACGCGCCTGACATGGGGTTGCCAGGGCAAGAGGCGTTTGTGTCGCTCATGTCTAGATATTATAGGAGGAATATGGCCAATCCCAAGCCCAAAGATACATCGCCGCCCAAAAATAAAATGCAGGCAGGCAAGCGCGGCGCGTCGACCGCCAAGCCGCGCGCCGCTCGCGTCCGCTCGCGCTACAGCGAGGCGGAAGTGCGCGAAATCTTCCGACGCTTTGCCGTCCAGCGGCCGGAGCCGAAGGGCGAGCTGGAGCATGTCAACGCCTTCACCCTGCTGGTTGCGGTCGTGCTTTCGGCGCAGGCGACCGATGTGGGCGTGAACAAGGCGACGCGCGCCCTGTTCGCGATTGCCGACACACCGCAGAAGATGCTGGCGCTGGGCGAGGCCGAGGTCGGCGCTCATATCCGCACCATCGGCTTGTGGCGCGGCAAGGCGAAGAATGTCGTGGCGTTGTCCGCGGCGCTGATCCGCGACCATGGCGGTGAAGTTCCCGGCAGCCTCGAAGAACTGGTCAAATTGCCGGGGGTAGGGCGCAAGACCGCAAATGTGGTGCTCAACATGGCGTTCGGGCAGCACACGATGGCCGTCGACACGCATATTTTCCGCATCGGCAACCGGCTGGGGTTGGCGCCGGGCAAGACGCCCGAGCAGGTCGAGCAGGGACTGCTAAAAATCATTCCCGACGAATATATGCGCCACGCTCACCATTGGCTGATCCTGCACGGCCGCTATGTCTGCAAGGCGCGCAAGCCTGACTGCCAGGCTTGCGTCATCGCCGATATCTGCAAGGCGGCCGTGAAGACCAGTTGCATTCCCGCGCCGCTGGTCGAGGTCGCGCCGCTGGACCCGGGCTAGCTTTCAGCTTTGGATCAAAGCCCATAGCCGCGCGCCATGGCGGCGGCAAATACCGGTATCAGCAGGAACACGACCGCCTGCGTCCGCACGGCGCTGCGCACCGAAGCGAGTTCGGTTGCCGGCACCTGGAATTGAGGGTCGGCGCCCGCGTGCCGGTTCCAGGCGATGTAGCGCATGGTCGGGCGGATCGATAACAGGCCGACGGCAAGAAATGCGGCCATCTTGGCCCAGAAAACCCAGTTGTAGACGTAGAATTCCCAGCCCTTGAGGCCATAGACGACGCGGCCGACGCCGACGAGAATGATCAGCATCGCGACAAGCCCGTAATGGCGATCGATGCGGGCCAGCCGGTTGATTGTGGACCGCGAAAGGTCGCCGCGCACCAGCACGAATTCGGCGCCGATGATGCCGGCCAGCGAAAACACCAGCAGATGGTGAAGAATGGCAAGTCCGAGATCGGCGGTGTCCATGGGGCTTCCTTGTGTTTTAGTAGAGCGGTTCTAGGTCAAGAGCTGGCGTTCCGGCTGTGCAGGGACCGAATCATCTTCAGGCGGGGTCAAGGTGCGGATCAGCGTCGCCAATTCCGGTTCGTCGACGAGCAGCGCGGCCTCGGCGGGCGCAAGCCATGCGCGCCGTCGCGTCTTTCGTTCGCGCCAACCGGCCAGTTCTTCCGTCACCGACAGCAGGTAAACCACCACGTTCACCCGCACGAAGCTGCTCGAGAGCCGCTTCCAGTAGGAATAGGCGCCACCGGGGGCCTTTTGCATAGTGCCGACGACGCCGGCTTCCTCGGCCGCCTCGATCGTGGCGGCCTTGCGCCCGCTTTTGCCCTTCATGGGCCAACCTTTGGGGACGATGAAGCGCCGCGTTTCGCGCGACGTGATCAGCAGAACCTCCAACTCGCCATTTTGATCCAACCGATAGGGGATGGCGGCAACCTGCCGAATGACCCCTCCCTTCCTGGCCTTCTTTAGCGCGTTTTTCTTGGTGGCTGCCATTGCATGCGATTTCCCGAACAGGAAAGCCCTTAGACCATCTGGCCGGAAAGTGGAATCCGGTTTCGGTGCGGACCATCCTACGGCAGCGCGCCCGAAGCGGTGCGCGGCGGTTTCGTGCTCGGGAATGGCCGGCTACCGGCAGACCGTCCTGAGGCTGCTGGCGTATGGCTCTGTCCGGCATGTCGGCCTCATGGTGGGTACTTGCGGCTGCGGCAGGGGCAGCACGCGCCGATCCAACTCGCGGTTCTGCTGCTGCAACTGCTGGAACTGCTGGCGCTGAAACTGGTCTTGCAACGCCCGCAATTGGGCATCGTTTTGCCTTGCAAGAGCGCCCTGGTTAGCCGGATTGATCATATCTATGGCGAACGCGGCCGGGCCCAGGCAAGGCGAGGCCCCCAATGCCAGGGCAAAGACTGCCGCTATCTTGTACCGTGACATCCGCCGCTCCATGATCCAACGCAAACCTATCATTAAGATAGGAGGCTTTGTCCTTTTCGCCAGCCATTTGACGGTTCCTGTTTTGGTCGGGGGAAAGTGCCGTGACCCCGCACCGGAAGGGGACTTCAAGGCAGTCGCCATAGGGTGCTATCAAGCGGCAAAGCAGTGAGGCTGCCTCACACGAACCAGATGCCATCGCTGACGGCGTCTGCTGTGCCGGCGATGTTCTCGTTGCTGTCGGAGAAGAAAGCCAAAAGGTCGCCGTGATTGGTCTGGCCGGTGTCGAGCTTGTTGGTCCAGTAGGCAAAGCCGTCGGCATCGGGTTCGCGCCCAAGCACGTTCTCGTAGAGCAGGTTGATGAAGGCGGTGCTGGATAGAGAATCTTCGCTGCCATAGTGCTGAGCGAATTCCGGACTGCCGACGTTCGGCTTGAAAAATATCGGATCGAGACGGCCGGCTGAAACCGGAACGACCGTGCAAGCCCCAACCGTTCGAGACGAGCCATCGTGGCGACGAACATCGCCACCGATGCGCGAGACGAGGACGTCGCCTGCGCCGTCGCATCGGCACATCGCAGTATCTGTCGCCCGAATGGGGTAGGAGGTCACCCCATCGGCCACGATGCTCGTACCCTGCATTCTCTGTAGCTTACCTGTCGCGGTGGCATCGGCCCGGACGAAGCGCCCGGACGAAGCGCTTGGGCGAGGCGAACGGGGACACGATCGGTTCAATGACACGCCTGCACGTCTCGTTCCTGTTCTCCGCCACAGACAAATACCTGTCGTTGCTCGTCACGATCGCCATGACCGCGATCGTTGCGCGGCTCCTGTCGCCGGAGGAGATCGGCGTCTTTGTAGTCGCGAACGCAGTACTCGTGCTATCGGAGACCCTGCGAGACTTTGGAACCGGGACTTACATCATCCAGGAGAGAGTGCCGAGCCGCGAAGGCGTGCGCACTGCCTTCACCGTGATGGCCGGAATCGGCGGAGCGGTTTCGCTCGCACTATTTTCTGCTGCGCCGCTGTTCGCCGAATTCTACGCCGAGCCGCGTCTCGTCACCGCATTGCGGATCGCCTCGCTGGGCATCCTGGCGAGTTCTTTCGCGGCAGTCTCGATGTCGGTTCTCAGGCGCGATATGGATTTCAGGACCCTGGCGTTCATCAACGTCGGCGGGATCGTCGTCAATCTCCTGGTAGCGGTCGGGCTGGCATTGGCCGGATGGAGTTACCTTGCCCTAATCGTCGGGGGGGTCACGGGTCAATTCTTCGTCGCCCTTGCGGCGATGATCTGCCGACCCAACTTCTGGATGTTCGTGCCATGCCTTTCGAAGTGGCGGGAAGTGCTTGCCTTCGGCGGCTGGTCCAGCATGACGACCCTTCTCAACAATCTCTATGCGTTGCTGCCGCAGCTTTTGCTGGGACGGACGGCCGGGTTCGACGCAGCCGCGCTCTACAACCGCGCGACGATTCTGTGCCAGCTTCCCGAGCGTGCAGTGATTGGAGCCGTACAGCCGCTGCTGCTGCCCGCGCTGACGGCCAAAGCCAGGATGGGCGCAGACCTCAAGCGCGCCTACCTCCATGCGCTCAGCCTGCTGTCTGCGGTCCACTGGCCGCTGCTCCTGGGGCTGGCGATATTGGCCGAGCCGGCGGTGCGGATCGTGCTCGGCCCGCAATGGGACGCGGCTGCACCGCTTTTACGCATCATGGCGCTGGCGTGGCTGACGACGGCCGCGGCGGCGCTCACCTTCCCGGTGCTCGTCGCCGTCGGGCGGGTACGCGACACGCTGATCGCGAGCCTTATATCGTTGCCGCCTTCAGCGCTCGTCCTGGTGCTGGCGGCGCCCCATGGCGTGACGGCGGTGGCGGCAAGCATGCTGGTCGCGCTTCCGCTGCAGGTTGGCGTCGCCCTGGTCACGATCCGCCGCCATGTCGGATTTACCTGGACCGAGATCGCGTCCGCCGTGTGGAAGAGCGCCGCTGCTGCGTCGGCCTCGGCCGCAGTCCCTTTGGCGATCGCCTCACACAGCGGCTTCCGCGCCGACCTGTCCTTCTTCCTGCTCACCATGGCCGTCGCAGGTGCCGGCGCCGGCTGGCTTGCCTCACTGGCCATTACGCGCCATCCACTGCTCGCGGAGATTCGCGCGGCCAGCGGTTTCATGGCGCGGCTTGGACCTTCTTCCGCAACCTCCCGGGCGCGGCCATGACGATCATCTTGCCGGACAAGAATGACGATTGCGCGCTCGCGGACCCGCCGCCCCCGAATGCCTGGAACCTTGAGCCCTTCGTGGCGCGGTGGCTGGAGGATGGGCCGAAGCGCCTGCGCGCCAACCACGGCCTCTTCCGCGAACTCCTGACGGAGGCGCACGACTTGCTGGCGGCCGGCGACGCCACCTCGGCGGCGGCATGGTGCGAGATCGCAGGCTTCCAGGCAGCGGCAGCGCACTCCGCCCTCTTTGCCAGTCCGGAACTGGAAGCCATGGTACGCGCGCTCGCGCATCGCAGCTTCGGCGACGCTCCGATCCCGCGTGGCCCCGGACTGGCCCTCCCGGGTCGTCGCATCCTGCATGTCGCCACCTATGTTCAGCCGATCGGAGGCCTTTCGCGCATGATCTGGCGCTGGATCGAAGCGGATGAAGATGGGGTGCATTCGGTCGCGCTGATCCGTCAGCGCCGCGCAATACCGCAGCAACTCGTCGCGGCGGTAAAGGAGAGCGGAGGAAAGATACACGACCTGAGCAGCGAGGGGCCGGCAGACCTTTTCGGTCTGGCTGGATCGCTGCGCCGTGCTGCCGCCGGCGCCGATCTCGTCGTCCTGCATATCGACACGCGGGACATCGTGCCGCTTCTGGCCTTTTCCACGGCCGGCGAGAGGCCGCCGATCGCCTATCTTGATCACGCGGATCACGCCATGTGGATCAGCGTGTCGATCGCCGACATCGTCATCGCGCTCAGAAATTCCGGAAAGCAACTGGCGCTCACGCGCCGGAGCGTTGCGCCGGAACGCTCCGTGCTCCTGCCTATACCGCTTCCCCGCATCGAGCGCACTCTCACGAGGACGCAGGCCAAGCGCATGCTCGGGATTCCCGAGGAAGCCCTGCTTCTCGTCTCCGTCGCCCGCAAGGTGAAGTACCGCAGCGTGGAGGGCGCCAGTTTCGCCGACGCCCATGTGCCTTTCCTCGAGCGCTGGCCGGGCGCACGGCTTGTTGTCCTTGGAAGCGGTAGCCCCCCCGAATGGGCGGCGGCCGAGGCCAAAGTCCCCGGCCGCATCGAGGGCCTGCCGGAAAGTGACCAGACCGCACTCTACTACCAGGCCGCAGACATCTATGTGGATTCCTTTCCCTTCGTCTCGACGACTTCCCTGCTCGAGGCAGGAGCATACGGCACGCCTCTTGTCAGCCGCTATCCGTTCGGGCCGGGCGCGGAGATACTCGGCGCGGACATGCCCGGCCTGGAAGGACATCTGGTGCGCGCGCTGGACCTCGCTGCCTACAACGCCGCGCTCAATGCGCTGGCCGCTGATCCGGCGGGCAGGGAGAAACGGGGTGATGCCACCCGCCTGGGCATAACAACCCACCATCAGGGACCAGCATGGAGTGCGGCGGTTGCGGCGGTCTACAAGGCCGCGGGAGCCGTGTCACCAGTCCAACCTGCCGCTATCGCCCTGGATGTCCCGCATCTAGGCTCGCCGGACGTGTTTGTGCCCTTCGTCCACGGCCAGATGCTCAGCCGTGACCAACTCATCTGCTCCCAACTCGCGCTGATGCCGCCGGGACGGCGCATGCGGCACTGGCTCGACCTGGTGTTCAGGCATGGACTGCGCTTCGGCGGGCGCGGTGACCTTCTTAAATGCTGGGTGCCGTCGCGCCTGGTGGCCCGGATTCGACGGTCTTGACTGCCTGGGTGGGACCAATCGCTCCTGAAAGGCGCCGCCGTCGTTCGCGGGCGCACGGTAGGGGACGCGTTTTCGCTCAGCCGCACTAAAGTACGTTTCAGCGATTGTGCGCCCGTGCAAAGGCCCCGAGTGTCCTGCGGCCGAGATGGCGGGCATGATGGAGCGAAAGTCCTGCGGCGACGCCGAAGGCAAAGGTGACGGGCGCCAGCACCGAGCGCCGCCACTGCGCATAACGCTGCATGATCTCTCCTTGGAGGAGCATTTCCCACTTCGCCGCGATCGTCTCTGACGTGTACTCCTGTGCCATGGCCTCGCCGTTTCTGACCAGGCTTGCGTAAAGTTCCGGATCTTCGGCCAGCTGCAGCACATGGTCGAGCGCCTCGCGGCCGGACGACGCGACGAGGTAGTCGCGCCCTGGCGTCGCGACCTGCCGATAGGCCGAATCGTGTCCGCCGATGAAGGGAATTTTCGCGTGCCAGGCATTGAAGAGCTTGCTTGGGGGCTTCGTGCCGTGTCGATTACGGTCGAAGCTGCGTATGCCGATGACGACGTCGGTCTCGCGCATGTCGTGCCACTGCTCGCGGGCCGGCACCTCGAACGCAATGCCGTGCGCTGCGAACATAGCGTGCCAGTCGACAACCGTTCCGGCGAGGTTGCGGTCGATCTGTCCGAAATAGGCGACTGTGCGCACACCGCGCCGGCCGGGATCGCGCTCTTTGATGCCGGCCTGTACCCAATGAGGCATGTAGCCCGCCGCGCGTCCCGCCTGGTCGCGGTTCTGGACGATGTGGTAGTTAGCCCATTTCCGCTTCGGATAGTCTGCCCGCACGCAGGCGACGAAGGCGCGGGAATCCGGCCGCAGCCCGAGCAGCGTATCGGAATGGACGAGATTGACGGCCGCTGGATCGAGCCGGTTGGTGCAAGTCACGTCGAGGCGCCCGCGTCGGGCGAGTAGCACAAAGGTCTGCAGGCACCAGGAAAGCTCCCCATTCGAGAAGATGTCCGTGGAGGCCACTGCGGTGTCTATGTCGTCATAGCATCCGACAAGCCGGGCGATTTCCGCCTCGCTCCGCCCCACGACAAAATTGAAGCGCATGGCCGCTCCCTTACGGATGCATGTCGAAGCCAAAGCCCGATGCTAGCAACGCCAGGACGCGCCGCGCAGGGGGCCTTGCGTCGTATGGTGTCCTCATTTCGGTGTAGAGGTCATCCGGAAGTGTACGCCCGTGTCGATACCGTCTTCGAGTCAGCCTGTTCATTGGTATTCATTGGTGGCGTGATTCGCTTTGCCGATCATCTGGGCCTCCTTCAGCGTATAGAAGATTTCTCCATCGAGCAGTTCGTCGCGAAGCTTCGAGTTGAAGCTCTCGCA
>NZ_JBTMXB010000021.1:0-70784 GCF_054489405.1 Mesorhizobium sp. A623 | reverse complement strand
CTCGGATCATTCGACCGCCTGCCTCTATCAATCGCTCCATCACGGCGATGACATCGTTCCGCGCAGGCACATTGTGCGCCAGCGAGAATGCGCCCGGCACAGAAAGTCCAGTCCGACCCATATCTTGCTCAAGCGCTGGTTTGCTGAACGTCCCAAGGACGAAGCCATTCATCTGATAGAATATGATCTCGTCGTTATAGAAGATCGGAGTCCAGCCAAAGCCTTCCGCGTAAAACCTACGCGAGCGGGCCAAGTCCGTAATGCCAAGTGTGATGACGGAAATCTGTTGTTGCATATCCAAGCCCTCTAGTCGCCACGCACGATTGCGTAGCGTTCAAGGTCTTGGGCCGCCGCAAATGCGACGGAAGGACCCGCGATTTGCGGGGGTCGAGCCAACCGCATCGACCTAACCTGTTTCAGACGGCTCCGAAACTCTCAGATTCACACACAGACGGCAAGGACTAACAGCGCGAACGAGTTGTAGGCGGCACTAACGGTGGTCGTCGCCTGGGGCGCAGTCCATCTGGCCTCGACCTTGTCTCTGCCTGCGGCGCAGGCGGCTGGCGCGGTGGTCCTGATCTGGCTGGCATGGCGATTGCTCCGTTCCGCGCCTTCCGTGGCGACTGTGTCGTCGTCAAGGCTGCAGATGGAACTGCTCGTACAAGGCGCCGCTGTTGCTTTCTTGTCTCCACAGACCGCATCGCTGTTCGCGGGTGCCTTTATGGGACTGTTCCTGAAAATCCAGGGATATGGCGATGTCGTCGCCGTGCCGGCCGTGACGATATCGATGAGCGTCGCTTGGTATATGCTCATCGCGGTCCTCTTCTCACAATCCGTCGGCCGGACGGCGGCGGCACGCTGTCATAGCCTCATCTGCCGGGCTCACCTTGATGGCCTTGCTGTCGACCCTTTCGGCGTCAATGTGGCTGGTGCTGCCACAGATCGATTGATGACGCGCGGCCCATAATGCCTGCATATGAGGCGACTTGACAAGGCTGGGTGCGCTCTATAATAAACCATGTAGTTAATTAACTGATTGGTTTAATAGTGTGCCTGCTGACCCATTGAGCCTCACGCTCGCCGCTCTTGCCGATCCGACCCGACGAGCAATTGTCGCCAGGCTCACGCGGGGTGAAGCCACGGTGTCGGAACTGGCAGCGCCGTTCGACATGAGCATGCCGGCCGTTTCCAAGCATCTGCAGGTATTGGAGCGGGCGGGTCTGGTCGAGCAGGGGCGCGAGGCGCAGTTCCGCCCGCGCAGGCTGAGACCCGAACCCCTGCGCGACCTTGCCGGCTGGCTTGAAAACTATCGCCGCTATTGGGACGAAAGCCTCGACAACCTCGACCATTACCTCAGGGAAATACAGGAAGGAGAGACGAAATGAACGTGCCGACGACCAAGGCCGAAGTCCGGCCCGAGCTGATAATCCACCGTACCTTGACTGCGCCCCGCGCCCTGGTATTCGAGGTGTGGACCGATGGCGAGCATCTGAAGCGCTGGTGCTGTCCGACAGGGTTCACCATCCCCTTCTCCGAAGGCGACATACGCACCGGTGGAAAGTTCCGCACCTGCATGCGCTCGCCGCAGGGTGAAGATCACTGGCTGAGCGGGGCCTATATCGAAATTGTGCCCGGCGAGAAGATCGCCTTCACCCATGCGTGGCAGGAAGCAGCCGGCCGTTCCGGACATGAGACGACAGTCACAGTTACGCTGGCCGACGCGGACGGCGGCGGCACTCGGCTGACACTGCATCAGTCATTCTTCGATTCGGAAGCCTCGCGTGACGGGCATCTCGGCGGTTGGAACGAGACGCTCGACAGTCTGGAAAGATACCTGGCGCGATGAACTCTATTTGACTCCCGGGTATGTAGCCTCGCCTGCCACATCGCGCTGGCCGAAGCCGGAATCGGGGTGGAAGCGGTGAAGATCAGGACATTTTAATTATGGCAGGACCGGGCTTCACTCTTCCTGTCCGCAACAACCGACGCTGCCGAGAGCGCCCATGATGTACGTGGCAACTCGAATGCCGGCTGACGTTGAAAAGATACTGGGGCCGCTCGTCAGCGGCCCCAGAACAGGTCTCTCAGAAAGGTTTTGACAGCCTCCTGCGATGCGGTCGCGCCAGCATCGTTGTACTGGGAGCTGGGGCCGTATCCGACGCATGAATCCGAATAGCTGAAGGGTCGGCCAGTGGCGGCGTTGACCAGCTTTCCATCCACCTCCTTCCGCACGCAGTTCCTGGAAGTCTGGGCGTCTCGGTCTGAAAAACGGGCCGGATTGCACGGGCTGTCGAAGCCGTGCAGCGCGCCGGGATACTCCGTCATCTTTGCATCATAACCGGCGGCAGCCAATCTTCCGATGTAGTCTCGGCACGGAGCGGCAGGCGTCCAGTCGTCATCACTGCCGTGAAACTCGCGAATAGGCGCCGTCGTGACCTCCGTTTCCCCGATCAGCATGAAATTGCAAGCAGGATAAAACGGCAGATGGGCTACAATCCGCGCCTTCTTAGGCCCCCACGACGTCTGGAAGCGCGTCAATGCAGAATAGAGCGCCGCGTTGCCGCCACGTGAGAAGCCCATCACTGCAATGCGGTTAGCGTCTACCTTCGAGTGGGCGGCAAGAGCGTCAACGGCCCTGTATGTGTCGTAGATCTGAGTGAACTGACCGAACAGCGACTGATCGGTCGAGACGGTCTTCAAGCCACGCGCGGTGTAGCTGTCAAGGCTGAACGAAGTAATGCCAATGCTGCTGAGATAGCGGCTCCAAGCCCACACCGCGCCGCTCCCCGGACCATCTGAGCCGTGAAGGAGTATGACGACAGGAAGCTTGTCGGATCCGTCTGGGCCACTGAGACTGCCGGAAAGCATGACCTCGGTCGTCGCGATTGTGGTCCCACGCAGGAGGTCCTCATCACTGAGTGTGTGAGAAGGCACCTGGACCGGACCTTGTTGCAGGGATCGGGCTTTGACGTTTAGAGAAGCGGTCCCCACCGGACAGGACTGCCCGAATGCCGCACAAGTTCAATGACCTGCGTCGCCATGTGTTCCCCAAACAGCGCTACCGGGTAGTTATGACAAGACCAGGAAATCCGTTCATTTCACCGCTCACGATGGGATGTTCGAGGTTCGCTTCTTTGTGCAGGTGGCAGCATTGCTAAGCATCCTACCGGGGGCCGTGAAAAACGAGGCAGGCTATCTAAAGGCCTTCGACACAATGCGTGACGCGATACATGAAGCCGCACGCGGAGCGTATTCCAGTGGAAGCACTAACATGCATACCTTGACGCCGGTGCATTTCCGCCGCCACCTCTTACCCCAAAGGGGTTAAGCGGCAGGATAGATACCTCTGCAAATAAAGGTATGAGCGAGGTTGTTTGAGGCGAGTCTCGGTTCGAGTTCCGGTGCACCCATGAGGCATCCGTCAACGACACCCGACGCACATTACATAGTTGTGCAAAAGCGTCTCTTGTTGCTCCACGGTGGCAAGCAGGCCCAGGCCGGCAAAGGCGTTCGGAGCCGCGCAGCTGCGATCTTGCCGATTGATGAGCAATGCTGCTCATAAGTCGGACGCCGGATTTCACCACCCAATGAACGAACCGTTCATAGTTTGTTCAGCGAGGAGTGGGTAACCAGTCATGCTTGTCTCTTATCTAATTGGAGTTGCAATGAAAAAGTTCGTGTCTGCGCTTTGCGCAGGGTCTCTCAGTCTCACGTTCGGACTGGTGCCCGCCATCCCGTCTGTCGCGGCTCCAATGATGCCGCAGGTCAACACATTTTCGAACGTCCAAACGGTCCAATACAGGGACCAGTGGCGTAAGAAGAACCGAAACCACAGGGTTCAGAGAGACCATAATCGAAGGGGCCACTGGAACGGCCATCGTGGCGAGCGAAACAAGCGTCATGGGTATCGTCGTCACAATGACGGGCTTTGGTATCCGCTGGCTGCGTTCGGATTAGGGGCGATCATCGGCGGAGTGATCGCTAATCAGCCACAACCAGCGCCGGTCTATCGCGAACGTCGCGGCGGTGATGCACACGTACAATGGTGCTATGGTCAGTATCGGTCCTATCGCGCTTCGGACAATACCTTCCAGCCCTACAATGGGCCACGGCAGCAGTGCTATTCGCCGTATTAAGCGACGGTCAAACGGGATTTGAAATGGAAAGGCGGCTCTTGCGGGCCGCCTTTTATCATGGATAGCTGGAGTGTACGGAAGGCGTTTGCCCGGTTCAGGCGCCGGTCTGCTTAGCCTGTCTCTCTCCACGTAGCGAACCAAACAAGTTTTCAGGCAATCCTCGCAACATGTCGTATTTGCGTTGGCACCATGGGCATCGAGCCGCTGAACGCGGACGGGGCGCTGCACATGATGAGCAAAAACGAAGCGTGGGCACAGTAAACCTCCTCTGCCCCGGAAGAGCTCCTGGGGCGCAATCTTATGAAATAGGGATGACTCGATAGTCAGATGCAATAAAGCTAATGAATGTCACGAAATTGAGGCGCTATGTCTCTGTTTATAGAGACAAAATGCCCTATCGGCACCAAGAAGACGGGGAACGCTCGTTTCCCAACACCGACCAGTACCTTAATATCCTTGGCAGTCAGCCTGAAACATAGGTCCCTACACGAAAGCGGAGAGAGCCCTCCTCAGATGACCAGTGGATGATCTTAAGAACGAATACCACAGGAAGCATGAAATCATCCGCCTAGCAACGCAGGCGGATCGGCCGGAACACGGCACGAGGGTGCGCGGGTCATGAACCAGCTTGGCACGCCAAGCACAGTTTCATGCCCGGTCACGACGAAGCCGAGCGACTCGTAAAAGGTAACGTTTATTGCGAGATCGGTCTCGAGATAAGCGGTGGCCGCGAGCGCGTCCATGCGCTGGCAGCAACGCACCATCAAATTGGTCTGCCCCCTGAAAGGTGATCCTCCCTTATGTATGGCTTTTGAGCCGATGGAGGACTTAAGAAATGGCCAGAAAGCGACACAGTGCGCGGCAGGTTGATGTGCTGACTTCGCAGGGCAGATCGGTCGCGGAAGCGGTCCGATCGATAGGTGTGACGGAAGTAACATATTACCGTTGGCGGTCTGAATACGGCGGGCTCAAGGGCGACCAGGTCAAGCGGCTGAAGGAGCTTGAGACGGGAACACGCGTCTTCGGCGCGCCGTTTCCGACCTGACTCTGGACAAGATGATCCTGGCGGAAGCTGCACGGGGAAACTTCTAAGCCCCGCGCGTCGCCGCGCCTGCGTGGATCATGTTGTCGCTGAGCTTGGCGTTCCCGAACGACGGGCATGCCGAGTTCTGGGGCAGCATCGTTCCACACAGCGCAAGGTTCCGACTACACCGGATGATGAAGCGGCCTTGACTGTCCGGCGTCAGCACCAATGAGACAAATCCGGGCTAATTGAGAGGGGAGGATTTCTGGTTCATCGTAGCCTTTCAAAGGAACGACGATGAGACAGAAAATGGAAGCGACAAAGCCGTCGGCGGAGAAGGTGATCAAGGACATTCGCCGGATCACCCGCAAGCAGTATGGCGCGGAGGAGAAGAAGCGACCGCTCACAATGAGGGTCCACCGGCGGCACGAAAACGTCGACGACGATCTCCACGATGGCTGCTCCTGTCATCCGCTGCCGTTTTCAGCCAAATCGGCCTGTTCAGCGTTTGCTGAAATCGAGCGATCCTGAAATAGGCTTGACAATTTTCACTCCAGGCGGCATTTTCAGCAAATGCTGAAAATGCCTGTTGAAGTGAATTACTTGGAGATCCGAGCAGCCGACGCCTTGAGGGCGCTGCTGCGTAGCGTTCCCGTACTCTACGTGGAGAAACTCGAGTTCACGCCGCCTGGATCCCGCATCGATATTCTCGCCAAGCTCAGCCTGGATGGGAATCGCCGGTTCCTCGCATGCGAAGTCAAGCCGGTCGGTCAGCCGCGCCATGTGCGCGCGGCACTGCTTCAGCTTCAGAAGGCTGCTGAGGGCTTTGACCCGCCAGCGATTCCGATCTTCATCGCTCCCTACTTATCCCAGGAAGCGCGGGCGCTTTGCCGCGAGTTCGGCGTGGGATATCTCGACTTTCTGGGAAACGCTCGGGTCACGTTCGATACGGTATTCATTGAGCGCCAGGTTGATACAAAACCGCCCGCTGTTCAGCGCAACCTGAAATCAATCTTCAAACCAAAATCCGCGCAGGTCCTCCGGACGCTCCTGCGCGATCCTGGTCGTGCATGGCGCGTCGCAGACCTCTCCCAAGCGTCGGACGTCAGTCTGGGTCACGTGAGCAACGTCCGCAGCGAGTTGGTTGATCGTGAGTGGGCCGAGGTCACGGATGACGGCTTACGGCTATCGCAGCCCGATGTGCTCCTTGACGCATGGCGCGATGTCTACGAAGCGCCGGCAAGCGAACGCTTGAGCTTCTACACGACGCTCCATGGCCAGTCTCTCGAGAGCGCGGCGCGCGGGACGTTGAGCGTCGGGCAAGACACCAACGCGGTGTTTGCATCGTTTTCGGCGGCACATTGGTTGGCGCCCTACGGTCGGATATCCACCCACTATTTCTACGCCGATTCAATCGGATTGACGGCCCTGCGTGATGCTCTGAAGCTGTCGCCCGCTGCATCGGGCGCGAATGTGATCGTCATGGTCCTCCGGGATCATGGCCTATTCCACGATACCGTCGAGCCCGCCTCAGGAGTGGTCTGCACAAGCCCCGTCCAGACCTACCTCGACCTTTCCGCCGGCGGAGAACGAGGAGCGGAAGCTGCGGAACATCTAAGACAGGAACTCCTTTCATGGCAAAAATAGTCACGCCCGACCCACAGTCTGCGGCAGATTACGAAGACCGCACGACAAGAGCGGTGAAGGGTGTTCTGGTCGAGATCGGTCAAATCCTGGGCAGCTTCAAAGGCAAGTTCGCTGTAATCGGCGGCGCTGTTCCTTGGCTACTTCTCGACAATGAAGACATGCCTCACGTTGGAACGCTCGACGTCGATCTCGGACTCGATGCCGAAGCGCTGGGGGACGGCGAGTACGTCTCTTTGGTCGAAGCCTTGATGGGACACGGGTACAAGCAGCGTGAGGAACTCCGGCGCTTCCAACTTGTGCGCGCGGTTCCCCTCGATGATGGAGGGGCGCCTATCAACATTGTCGTCGATTTCTTGATGCCGCGTGATGCGGAGATCGTGAAAAACCGTCCACCAATCCTGACAGACTTCGCTGTCCAGCGAGCCGACGGGGCGGATCTCGCGTTGCGCTTTTATCAACTGGTCGCGATCACGGGCGATATGCCGGAAGGCGGGACCAATCGTGTTGAGGTGGCAGTCTGCTCGATCCCTGCATTGCTCGCTATGAAAGGTTACGCGCTCAACGGCCGGCATAAGCAGAAAGATGCTTATGACATCTACTACAGCATCCGAAACTATCCTGATGGGATCGAAGCCCTGGCCGAAGCTTGCAGACCCTTGCTCGAACACGAGAGCGGCGCTCAAGGCTATCAATACATCGCGGATAAATTCGATGCGCTCGAGGGCTATGGCGCGACAAGTGTCCGCAAATTCGTTGCGGAGACGGATATCCTTGATGGACGTACGCCCGAGCAATGGCAGCAGGATGCCTTCGGCCAAGTCGATTCGTGGTTGCGGGCGATTGGACTGCGAGGCTAACGCGGCAAGATAGGTTTCGGTCAAAAATTATAGACGATCGGGGGGGAATGTGGGAAATTCAGGTTCGCGTTGGCTTCGCTGGGAGCCTCATATTCATGCCCCGGGCACCGTGCTCAACGATCAGTTCGGTGGCTCGGATACCTTGGAGCAATACCTCACTAAAATTGAGGCGGCGGTGCCGGCGATACGCGCGCTTGGCGTGACTGACTACTACCTGCTCGACACCTATGAGCGGATCCGAGAGGCAAAGAATCGAGATGGTAGCCTTGCCGGAGTGGACCTCGTGTTCCCGAACGTGGAGTTGCGCCTCGCTTTCGGCACGGTCAAAGGCAATTGGGTCAACTGCCATCTTCTGATTAATCCGCAGGATGCCGACCACGTCGGAGCGACCCAGCGTTTCCTAGCGCAGCTGACGTTTGAATATTTGGGAGATCGTTTCGCTTGCACGCCCGACGACCTGACGCGCCTCGGTGCGAAGGTGGATTCCAGCCTTTCCGGGCGGGCCGCGCTTACCTGTGGCGCGACGCAATTCAAGGTCAGCTTCGAACAGTTGGCTGAGCTCTATCGGGCCATCGATTGGGCCAAGGACAACATTCTGGTCGCTGTCGCCGGAAGTGAGCATGACGGGACATCCGGTATGCGGGGCGAATCCGACGGCGCCCAGCGGCAGGAAGTTGAGAGATTCGCCCATATCATCTTCGCCAGTAGCGTTAGCCAACGAGATTTTTGGCTGGGTCGTAAAAGCAGCGCGCCCCCGGACGAGATACGGGCCCGCTATGGAGCGCTCAAACCCTGTCTGCATGGCAGCGATGCACATGAAACGGCAAAAATCGGTGCTCCCGACGGCGATCGCTATTCTTGGGTAAAGGGCGGGCCGCATTTCGACACGCTACGCCAGGCGGTCATCGATCCCGCCGGTCGTGCCTTCGTCGGCGCGGCGCCGCCGACCCGTGCGACTCCCGCCCAGGTGATCTCGCGCGTTACTATAAATAATGCAGAATGGGCCGCGACGCCTATGGTCGAGCTAAATCCCGGCCTCGTAGCGATCATCGGCCCTCGCGGATCCGGCAAGACTGCGCTGGCCGATGCAATCGCCGCCGGCTGCGATGCGGCGTCCGAACATCTCAGTCCCGCCTCCTTCCTCGTTCGTGCCGGACACCTGCTCGAAGGGGCCAGCGTGCAGTTGCAGTGGGGCAGCGGAGATCCTTCCGAACGCGAACTGCTCGACTATGAGTACGACCCAGAGCTGGACGGGCGGTTCCCGCGCGCGCGTTACCTCTCGCAAAAGTTCGTCGAGGAACTCTGCTCGGCGAACGGCATGACCGACGCGCTCCTCGGAGAAATCGAGCGGGTAATCTTCGAAGCTCATCCCGATAAGGACGGGACATTCCGGTTCGATCAGCTTCTCAGTCTTCGCGCCACTCGCTTTCGCCTCGCGCGCCAGCGTGAGGAGGAGGCTATCGCCACTCTCTCCGATCAGATCGGCGAGGAAAGGGGAAAAAGGCGTCAGGTGCCGAGTCTTAAGCAGCAGATCGGTCAGAAGGAGCTGATCGTGAAGGGGCTGGAAGCGGATCGCGACAAGCTCATCGTGAAGGGAGGTGAAGCCCGCGCCGACCGGCTGACCGTTATCGCCAATGCTGCAGAAAAGGTTCGCTCTTACGTTCGCTTCTTCGCGAACCAGGAAAGTTCGCTTCTCGCCCTGCAGGACGAGGTCAAGGCATTTCGCCAGAACAAGGCGCCCGAGGCCCTGCGGCAAACGAAGTCGAGCTTCGTCGCTGCTCGGCTCGAGGACGCTGACTGGCAGGACTTCCTGCTCCGATATCATGGTGATGTTGATGTCGCCCTTTCGGCCAAGCTCGAGACGGCTCGAACCAACGCCGCGTCCTGGCGGGGCGTGCCTCCGCCTCTCTTAGCGGACAAGAACAGTCCTACCTTGCCGAGAATGCCGACCCGGAGAGGATGCCACTCACGGTCCTCGAGGCGGAAGCGACACATCTGCAGGCGCTCATCAACATCGACAGCGAAACCGCAAGAAAGTTTGGAGGCCTGATCAAGCGCATCGCCGAGGAAAACACGCAAATCCAGACCACGCGCCAGACGCTAGCCGATTGCGAGGGGGCCGCTATGCGCATGGCCGATCTGAGCAAGCAGCGGCGGGAAGCCTATCTTCGCGTGTTCGGGTCGATCATCGCCGAGGAGCAAGTCCTGCGGGACCTCTACCAGCCATTGGTCGACCGGCTTCAGAGCGCTAAAGGCACCCTGCAGAAGCTCTCCTTCTCCGCGACCCGGCATGCCGATGTCAAACAATGGGCCTCGCTCGGCGAGAAGCTTTTCGATCTGAGACGCGCTGGCGATTTCAAGGGAAAGGGATCGATCGAGCAATGGGCGAACGTCAATCTCCGCAAGGCTTGGGAAGCGGGCGACGTCGCTGCCGTCGGTGCGGCCATTCAGCATTTCACGGATGCGTGGCAGGACGAGCTGCTGGCAGTCGCGAACGTGCCCGCCAATGACGCAACCGGCTACCGAAGCTGGCTCATGCGCTTTGCTAAGTGGCTTTTCAGCACCGACCATATTCAGATCGAATACAGCATCGACTACGAGGGTACGGACATCACGAAGCTCTCACCGGGCACGCGGGGCATCGTCCTGCTCCTCCTTTACCTGGCGCTCGATGAAAGCGATCACCGGCCGCTAATCATCGACCAGCCGGAGGAAAACCTCGATCCCAAATCAATCTTCGATGAGCTCGTCAGCCTGTTCATCGCGGCCAAGGCCAAACGGCAAGTCATCATGGTGACGCACAACGCGAATCTCGTGATCAACTCGGACGCGGACCAGATCATTGTTGCAAGCGCCGGAACGCATAGCCCCGGCGAGCTGCCGCCGATCACATATGTCTCTGGGGGACTGGAGGACGCCGAAATGCGCCGGCAGGTGTGCGACATCCTTGAAGGAGGGGAGGAGGCATTCAAGGAACGCGCCCGCCGCCTGAGGGTGAGGTTGGAGCGTTAGCGCGCCGCCGGCGCTGCACAGCTTTTTGCCACTGTAAAAGCCGTTACGCTAATCTAGACTAGAAGAGCGCCAACTGATGCATTGCTGGCGTCCGACCAAGGTCGTCCAGTGAGGATAGGCTCACGCCGAGCAGGCGTGATGCCCTTTCCGACTGGGAACAAGCCCGTCAGCATTGGAGGATTACAGCCATCTCGGCCTGACATTGCGCGCGCATCCGGTCTCGTTTCTGCGCGCAGAACTCGCCGGCAGGCGCATCATAACCTGCGCCGAGGCTGTCGCGTGCCGTGATCGTCGCTGGGTGCATGTTGCTGGTCTCGTCCTCGTCCGCCAACGACCAGGTTCTGCCAAGGGCGTCATGTTCATCACGCTGGAGGACGAGACCGCCGTCGCCAATCTTGTGGTCTAGACCAAGGTCTTTGAGAAATTTCGCCGTATCGTGCTCGGCTCCGGCATGATTGGCGTGAAGGGCCGCGTGCAGCGCGAGGGTGATGTCGTGCACATCGTTGCGCAGGAGATTCTCGATCTCTCCGCAGAGCTCGCCAGCATCGGCAGACGGGAGACGTCATTCCCACTTCCGCCCAGCCTGCCCAAGGCCGGAAACCTGGTCGATCCATATGCCCATATCGAAGAAATCAAAGTGAAAACACGGGATTTTCAGTAACCGGAGCCTCAAAGCCCCTACGCCCCACCCACCGGACATTCCTTCAAGTAAGGGCTCCCTATGTCATCCTTAAAGCGTGGCGCTTGTCCTAGACATCAGTTGTGTTTGCCCTCGAACGACTGATACGAAACTCGCTAAAAGGGGGACGACACTCTGCCCACCACCGATCTCGCTAAAATCGAGGCTTTGGCCCGTGACCGCCTCGCGGCCGATCCCGAAGATATCGAAGCTTTGCTGACTCTGGCACGAGTGGCAACCGCAGCCGGTTATGACAGCGATGCCGAGAAGTTGCTGAAGCAAGCGACAAGGATCGCGCCGGCTTACGCCCTGGCGCATGTCGATCTCACCTCGCTGCTTTGCCGTCTCGGACGGGCTGATGAAGCCATGGCGCTGATCGATCATGTTATTGGAAGCCGGTCCCGACCTCTTTGGGCTCTCTCCCTCAAATGTTCCATTCTCACCGCGGAGCGGCGCGTGGAGAATGCTCTGCCGATCCATGAGGAATTGGTGGAGCGAGCGCCCGAAGCTGCAGTGCCCTGGCTGAATTACGGTGATGCGCTGAAGATCGTAGGGCGCGTTGAGGAAGCAGCTGCGGCATACCGGAAATCACTGGAGCTTGATCCTGCGAGCGGATTTGCGTGGATTGGATTGGCCAATCTGCGGAAAATCCGCCTCGATGATCAGGACATTGCCCGGTTGGATTGTGCCTTGCACGGTGCCACGGATGACCTGCAGCGGATTCATCTCCATTTTACGCTTGGCAAGGCGCTCGGCGAGCGCAGACAATATGAACACTCATTCCGTCACTATCAGAGCGCCAAAGAAATCCGTCACAGGCTTATTCCTTATGACGCCGAGGCCATCGATAACCTCGTTCGCAAAACCGAGGCTCTGTTCACGGCCGCGTTCCTGGCCAAACGTTCAAGCGCGGCATCCGGTGGGTCCGACGCAATCTTCATTATCGGAATGCCTCGCTCCGGCTCCTCGTTGCTCGAACAGATCCTCGCCAGCCACCCGATGGTGGAAGGTCTGGGAGAACTGTTCGACCTTCAGAACATTGTAGCGCGGGTGGTGCGCAAGGGCCGGCCGAATGCGTCATGGCTTGAGATAGTGGGGAACCTGTCGGCTGACGAACTCCATGCGCTCGGAGAAAGCTATATGTCCTCTGTCCGACAACGCAAAAAGAGCGAACGTCCCTTTTTCACCGACAAGATGCCGTCCAATTGGCGATATGTCGGGTTGATCCACCTTATCCTGCCCAAGGCCAGGATTATCGATATCCGGCGCCACCCAGCTCCGTGTTGCTTTTCAAATTTTACGACATACTTCAACGCCCAGACCATCGTGCCAAACACCCTGGATGATCTTTCTCATAATTACCTCAGTTATGTCAGGATGCTCTCCCATTTTGACGCGGCAATGCCGAGTACGATCCATCGGGTCTATTTCGAACGCCTGGTAAACGACTTCGAAAGCGAGGTGAGGCGACTGCTTGAGTATCTCAATCTGCCGTTCGATCAGGCATGCTTACGTTTCCACGAGAACCTCAGGCCCGTCTACACGCCAAGCGCCGAGCAGGTTCGCAGACCTATCAATGACGAAGGGATCGGCTTGTGGAAAAACTACGAAACATGGCTCTCGCCGCTTCAGGATAAACTCGGATCAACTTGGGAGTTGTATCCGGGGCGCCTGCCCTGAACGGCGGACTTCATAGCAAGCGTTTACGGACCCAGCCTTGGTTCCGCCTGTCGCTTCGCTCACGGCGGCGTTTGAACTTCTAGCCTGCTGGGCCACCGGATCGTCCTTGGCGTAATCGCTCGCCAAAGCGTTCGATCACGAAAAAGTGTCGATGTCGCTCGTGCTCTATCACTTTTTTTGCAAATCCTACGTGGCCGATTCGCAAAGTCGAATTTCGCACGAATTCGGCTACTGAAAGCACTCCACTCGACAGGTTTCGCTTACTTTACGGTAACCGTAAGGGCGATCAGGGGGAAAATCATCGGACTTTTCTGATACTTACCGGACTATCTTGAAATACGCGTGCAGCGAAACGTGCCAATCATTTGATACGCGAATCAACTGGGCCGGGGTGCGCCTGAGTATCGATGCGCCGCTGGAGCCCGATTGGTTTCGGCGAGATGCCCAGAACGAACCGCCCCCGCCTCGGAAGATCCGCCATCGCGAGGGGGGAAAATGCTCAGTTCATCGAAGCGCGGCGCTCGACGTCGATTTCATTTGCGGATGGCTGCGGGCTATCTGGATACCTCCTTACCCAAACCTCAATGACCGACGGACATTTGGCGCCGGCGAATGCCTCCTAAAACAGGCGGCCGGCTAAGCACGAATTGCATTTGAAAAAGGGTTGCGGGCGCATGCGAGACATTCGGAAGCGGGACTCTGTCGCGAAAAACCATTCATCGGATAGGTCGCATGGCGTCCCCGCCTGGTCGCGCGTGCTGCGCGGCGGGCGCATGACCAAATGGAAGGGCGCGGTCGCGAGCTTTGCCCCCAATGTAGCCGAAATCGTGACCTCGGCCGCTAGCCGTGCTCTTCCCCTATTGCTTGCGACGGGTTTGACGGTCGGTTCCGCAGCTGCCGCGGACCGCTATTGGGATCCCAACGCGACGACGCCCGGATATGGCGGCGCGGGTGCGTGGGATCTGACCGCGCAGACATGGAGCCCGAGCGACGACGGTGTCAGTGGCCCTTATACCGCCTGGGGCAACAGTGCGTCCGACAACGCGATTTTCGGCGGGACTGCCGGCACGGTGACCTTGGGTTCACCGATCACTGCAGGTGGCCTGACATTCAATCTCGGCGGCTACACGCTGAGCGGTGGTGTCTTAACCCTGGGAGGTGTGACGCCGACGATTTCGACGATTGGCAGCAACACCGGGGTCATCATAAATTCGGTGATCGCAGGCTCGTCCGGCCTGACCAAGGCGGGCGCGGGTGTGCTCTCGCTCTATGGGATCAACACATTCACAGGTGATATCAATCTCAACGCCGGCAGGATCAACGCGGGCAGCGATGCCGCCCTGGGTGCCGCAAGCAACGATATTTTCACGGCAGCCGGCGCGGGCGTCACGCTGTCGATCGCAGGGGCCGGCACAAACCGTACGGTCAATATCGGAGACGGCGGTATACTGACCTTGGCCGGGAGCGGCGCAGGCTCCGCGCTCGTTACAGGCAATGGCGATGTCAGGCTGGCGGCCGGCGGCACGTTGAGCAACGACGCCAGCACCTATACGGGCAGCACGACATTCTACGGAACCAACGGCGTCGCCTCTAGCTACTTCACCTCAATCGGCAATCTCAACGAAGCGAGCTCACTCGGCGCTCCCACAACGGTCGCCGACGGCACAATCGTATTCAACCAGTCGAGCCAGTATTCCGACAACGTCATCTATCTCGGTGACGGCGACAGCTCCAACCGCAACTGGGATCTCAACGGGGGCGCAGCGCTTATCCGCAATCGCGGCACGGGAACGCTCTCGATCACCGGAAACGTGGATAGTTCGGGTGGAAGCGGTTTTAATGCTGAAGGTGCCGATATCGAACTGCTGGGTGTACTCAGTGGGCTCAATTACAGCTTTGGCGGGAGTGCCGGTCGGTCGATTACGCTAGGCGATGCCAACACCTTTACCGGCACAACCGGGATCGGCACCATCACGGTCAACGCCTCGACGGTCGCGGACATTGGATCCGCCAGTTCGTTCGGTGCCGGCAGTGGCGCCATCTCGATCGCGAACAACGGTACTTTGAGCTATACCGGCATTGGTGGGAGCAGCAATCGCCAGTGGACAATTGGATCGGGAAGCATCCTCAACGATGGCGGTGGCGCCCTGACACTTTCCGGTGCGGTCGATTTGGGCACCGCCGCCAACGATGGACTTACTCTTGGTGGCAGTTTTGCAGGGATTAACACGCTTTCCGGTGTCGTCAGCGGTACGGGCGACCTCATAAGCGACGGCGCGGGCACCTGGGTGCTCAGCGGCACCAATACGCGCGAAGGTGCCATAGTCGTCGAAGACGGCACGCTGCGTGCCGTCAACGCCTCGGCGTTCGGCACGATCACCGTCATCACCGTCAACGGCGGTACGCTCGACCTGGGTGGTTTCGACTTTACGGCGCCGTCGTTGGAAGGCACCGGCGGAGCGATCGCGCTTGGCGCGGGAACGCTCACGGTCGATACCACGGACCATACGACCTATGCCGGCGACATCGCCGGCAGCGGCGGTCTCACGAAGGCGGGAGTTGGGACGCTGACGTTGAGCGGCGCCAACACCTATACGGGCGATACGTCGCTGAACGGCGGCGGCCTCGCGCTGGATTTTTCGGCGTCCGGCGCCCCCGCGTCCAATATTATTGCCGCCGCCTCGACGCTGAACATGGCCGGCGGCAGGCTCGACATCATCGGCGCGGATAGCACCGCCAACGTCCAGAATTTCGGGGGCCTGAACGTCACGGCCGGCAGCAACCAGATCGCCGCGACGTCGGGCGCCGGCGGAACCATGACCGTCAATTTCGGAGCGATCACCCGCACCGGCGGCCTGGTCGACTTCGCCTTGCCGGCGAGCGGCAGCTTCACCACGACCAGCGCTAGCCTCGGCGGCTGGGCGACGGTCAACGGAACCGACTACGCGAAGGTGGATGGCGGCGACATCGTACCTTCACGGCGGCGGACTACGTCAATGAGGACAACGCGGCGAATTGGCTGGATGACCAGGTAATCAGCGACGTCGGCGGCACCGCCGACACCCCCTTTTTCGGCACGGTCACTGGAACCAAGCACCTTGGCGGCCTGAAATACACCGCTGCAGCGGACTCGACGGTGACCATTGGCGCCGGCGAGACGCTGGGCGTCGACGGCACCATCATCGTCGCATCGTCGGTGGGTACCAACGACCAGACCATCAGCGGCGGTTCGCTGACCGGCGGTACGGGCAACAGTACGCTCGGCATCCTGCAAAACGGCGAGGGCAATTTCACCATCGCCTCGACGATCATCGACAATGGCGGCGCTACCGGTTTCACCAAGGGTGGAAGCGGGTTGGTGAGTTTGACCGGCGTTAACAGCTATACCGGCGCCACGACGCTGAGCGGCGGTATGTTGACGTTCAATTCGGTCGCCGACGGCGGCGCCGACAGCGCCATCGGCGCTTCGACGGCTGACGCATCCAATCTCGTTCTCGAGAGCGGCACGCTGCGCTATAACGGGATCACGGCGACGACCGACAGGGGCTTCACGCTGGTAAACGGCGGTTCGACGCGAACAATCGAGGTCGCGAATAGCGCTACCAATCTCACCATTGGCGGCCTGGTCACGAGTCCGGACGATGCCGGCTTTGCCAAGACAGGCGAGGGCACGCTGACACTGGCGAATGGCTCCAACGATTATATCGGTGCCACCACGGTTAGTAACGGCACACTGGCGGTCAGTACGCTTGCGAATGGCGGCGAGGTTAGCAGCATAGGATCATCTGGCAGAGACGCCGCCAATCTCGTGCTGGCCGGCGGAACGCTGGATTATCTGGGCGCGACCGCGAGCAGCGACCGCAGCTTCACGCTTGGTGCGGGCGACGGCGGCATCGGCGTATCGGACCCAGGCACGACGCTGACGATGTCCGGAACGGCGACAGGTGCTGGGGGCCTCCATAAGGAAGGCGCCGGTACGCTGATTCTGACCGGCATCAATGATTATACCGGCGGCACGACGGTGAACGACGGTACGCTGCGTGCGGGTTCCGCGCATGCGTTCGGCAGCCAGACCGCCGCCATGACCGTGAATACGGCCGCGACGTTCGATCTTGGCGGCTTCGACATCAGGGTCGGCGCGCTCCGCGATGGCACGCTCGGCGGCGGCAGCGTCAGTTTGGGGGCGGCCACCCTGACTCTCGGAGGCGCCAACGGTACCTTTAGCGGCGTGATCAGCGGCTCCGGTGGCCTCACTCAGGTGGGCGGCGGTACGCAAGTGATGAGCGGCTGCAACAACACCTATACCGGCGTCACAACACTCGGCGGCGGCACGTTGAGCGTCGATTGTCTCGACGATGGCGGCGAAGCAAGCGGAATCGGCGCATCGAGCGCCGATTCCGCCAATCTGGCCTTCACCGGCGGAAGATTGACCTATACCGGCGCCAGCACCAGCATCGATCGCGGGTTCACCTTGCAGAGCGGTGATGGCTACATCAACGTGAATGATGCCGCTACCGTGCTTGAATTCGAGGGCGCGGTCGTGGGCGGAGGACGATTGCGCAAAGAAGGTGACGGCGTTCTGCTCTTGTCCGGCACCAATACTAATACGGGCGACACGATCATCAGCGGGGGCGTTTTGCGTGCCGGCTCGATCGACGCCCTGGGATCTGGAGCGCTCTTGCTCGCGAACACGGCCGGTGCGACACTTGATCTTGACGGTTTTGACAACACCGTGCGCTCCCTGAACGGCGGCGGCGAACTCGGCGGCAATGTGACGCTTGGCGCCGCCACGCTGACGTTCGGCAGCGGCAACGGAAACTTCGCCGGAGCCATCAGCGGCCTGGGTGCCCTCGCCAAGATCGGCGGCGGCACGCAGACGCTCTCCGGTTGCGCCAGCGACTATACCGGCGGCACGGCCATCAATGGCGGCGTGCTTGCCGTCTCATGTCTTGAGGACGGCGGCGCGGACAGCTCGATCGGCGCTTCGACCGCCGATGCCAGCAATCTCATCATCAATGGGGGCACGCTGCGCTATATCGGAGCGGGCGGCAGCACAAACCGCCAGTTCACGCTGGGAGCGTCCGGCGGCAACGCGCTCGACGCTTCGGGCTCCGGCGCGATCAATTTCACCAGCAATGCGCCGCTTACGTTCAGCGGCACCGATACCGTCCAGACCCTGACGCTGACCGGCACGAACACCGACGACAATACCCTTGCAGCCGAGATCACCAACAACGGCTCCGGCGTGACATCGCTCACAAAGACCGGCACCGGCACCTGGATTCTGACCAATCCCGACAGCAGCTATACGGGCAGGACCGTCATCAGCGGCGGTGTGCTCGGCGTCGACAAGCTGGCCGATGGCGGACTTGCGAGCAGTCTTGGCGCCTCTTCCGCCAATGCGGCCAATCTGGTGATCGGCAACAATTCGACGCTGCGCTACACCGGCACAGGCGACACCACCAACCGGCTGTTCACGCTTTCGGCCGGTACGACCTTTATCGAATCCTCGGGCTCGGGCGCGATCGTCTTTACCGACACCGGCCCCGTGACGCTTGCCGGCGTCAACCAGAACCGCACCATCGCGCTCGGCGGCACCAATGCTGACGACAACACGCTCGCCGGTTCGATTGGCGACGCCGGAACCGGAACAACCATCCTCGCCAAGAACGACGGCGGCACATGGGTGCTGACCGGCAACAACACCTATACCGGCTACACCGTCATCAATGACGGCACGCTCAAGATCGGTGGTGGCGGCACCACCGGATCGATCGTCAGCGACGCGATCAACTTGGGCACGCTCGTCTTCGACCGCTCTGACAGCTACACTTACGATGGCGTGATCTCGAATGTCGGCAATGTCGAGCAGGCCGGCTCCGGCACGACGATCTTGACCGGCGACAGCGACTATACCGGCGGCACGACGATCAGCGACGGCACCTTGCAGCTCGGTAATGGCGGCGCCAGCGGCAGCATTGTCGGTGATGTCGTCGATGACGGCCTGCTGGCGTTCAATCGGTCCGACACCTATACGTTCGGGGGCGTCGTTTCGGGGTCCGGCGCGCTGTCGCAGATCGGCACCGGCACGACGATACTGACGGCGGACAACAGCTATAGCGGCGGCACCACGATCAGCGATGGCACCTTGCAGCTCGGCAATGGCGGCACCAGCGGCAGCATCGTCGGGGACGTCGCCAATGACGGCGCACTCGTCTTCGATCGTTCTGATGCCGTGACCTTCACAGGTCTCGTTTCCGGCGCGGGCACGGTGGAAAAGGCCGGCGCCGGCACGACGATCCTGACAGCCAATAACACTTATACCGGCGGCACAACAATCAGCGGCGGTGTGCTGCAACTCGGCATTAGCGGTCCCAATGGCGGCGCCAGCGGCGGCATTGTCGGCAATGTCGTCAATAACGGCTCGCTGTGGTTCAGCCGTTCCAATGACATTGGATTCGATGGTCTGATCTCGGGTACCGGATCGGTAGTCAAGAACGGCACGGGCACTGTCACCCTGACAGCCGACAACAGCTATGGCGGTTCGACGACGGTGAACGCCGGCACACTGCTGATCAACGGCGATCAAACGGCGGCGGCCGGGGTTTTCACCTCCGTTGCTCCGGGCGCCACGCTAGGCGGTAGCGGCATTATCGGTGGCGATGTAGTGATTGATAGCGGCGGTACGCTGGCGCCCGGCGATAGCGCCGGCGGCATCGGCACCCTCACGATCAACGGTAGCCTGTTTCTGGCGGGCGGGTCCGTGCTCGATTATCAGTTCGGCGCGGCCGACGTCCCAGGTGGCTCGCTGAACGATCTGGTGAATGTCGGCGGCGATCTAAGGCTCGACGGCATCGTCAATGTGTCGGTGCCCACTACCGGTACCTTCGGCGCCGGCATCTATCGCATGTTCAACTACGGTGGCGCGCTCGATGACCGGGGGCTGACGCTCGGCACGATGCCGGGGGGCAGTGAGGTGGTTGTCCAGACTTCGACCGCTGGTCAGGTCAACCTCGTGAACTCCGCCGGGCTGTTGCTCAACTTCTGGGATGGCGATGTCGGACCCAAAAATGACGGTGCCGTCAATGGCGGCAACGGCACCTGGCAGAACAGCACCGGCAACAAGAACTGGACCGAATCGACCGGCAACATCAACGCCGGCTATGACGACGGCGGTTTTGCGATCTTCGCGGGTGTCGGCGGTACGGTGACCGTGGACAACGGCCTTGGCGCTGTCTCCGCCTCGGGCATGCAGTTCGCGAGTGATGGCTATCTCATCACCGGAGGCGATATCGGCCTGATCGGGCCGCAGTCGACGATCCGCGTCGGCGACGGCACCGCGCTCGGCGCTGGCTTTACCGCCACCATCGCCAGCAACCTCACCGGCGCGAGCCAGTTGGTGAAGACCGATGACGGCACGCTCGTGCTCTCCGGCACCAACAGCTACACCGGCGGCACCGCGATCAATGGCGGCTCGCTCAGCATTTCGAGCGACGCCAATCTCGGCGATGCGGCAGGCGGCGTCAGCATCAATAATGGTACGTTGCAGACGACCGCCGATCTGGCCAGTAGCCGCACCATCACCCTCGATGGCGCCGGTACGATGCTCACCGATGCAGGCACCACCTTCACCCTGGACGGCGCCGTTGGCGGTGCCGGCGGTCTCACCAAGGACGGCACAGGCACACTCCTCCTGACCAACGCCAACACTTACGCGGGCGGTACGACGATTGCCGCGGGGACGCTGCAACTCGGCAATGGCGGCACAAGTGGCAGCATTGTTGGTGACATCGTCGACAATGGCCTTCTCGCCATTGATCGTTCGGATACTGTTGCGCTTGCAGGCGTTATCTCCGCTACGGGCGCGCTCCAGCAGGTCGGCACCGGAACGACGGTCCTGACCGGCGCTAATAGCTATACTGGCGGCACGACGATCGCAGCCGGTACACTGCAACTTGGCGACGGCGGAACCAGTGGCAGCATCGTTGGCGACGTGGTCGACAATGGCACGCTTGCGTTCAACCGCGCCGACGATGTGACCTTCGCCGGCGTGATATCGGGCAGCGGCGATGTCACGCAGGACGGCGCCGGCACAACCAATCTTACCGGCATCAACACCTATACCGGCAACACCACAGCCAATGCGGGTGAATTGCGGTTGGCCGATGGCGGACAAATTACCTCGACCCTTCGGATTCTTGCCGGAAACAATCTGGGCGAGAGCGGGACGATCTCGGTCGACGGGTCAGGTTCGAAACTGAACATCACCGGCACGGTCGCGGCCCCCTCCATCATCGGCGATAATGGAACGGGCACGTTGAACATCACCGATGGCGGTGTCGTGACCGGTGGGTTGATTCGGCTTGGCAATGGGGCGACCGGCCAAGGCACGCTCAATGTGAGCGGGGAGGGGTCCAGCTACACCACCACCATCCCTGGCACCTCGGGCTCTTCGATTTGGCGGATCGGCGAACGCGGCGAAGGCATCGTCAACGTTACCGCGGGCGGCGACATCCAGAATAGTGGAGATGTCTGGTTCGGAGCCTTTGCCGGCGGGGAAGGAACGGCAACGGTCTCAGGCACTGGCTCCACCTGGGATATCGGCGGGGCGCTTGCACTCGTGAACGGCTCGATGTCGGTTCTGGACGGCGGAGTCGTACACACCGACAGTGCCGATATTGGATATACGCCGCTCGTTAGCGGCGACACCAATGTCCTCGTGTCAGGCACGGGATCGCGGTTGGAAACGACTGCAGGCTTCAGGCTGAATGCGGCTTCGGGCCATACCGGTGTGCTGACCATCGCGAACGATGGTGCTGTTTCGGTCGGCAGCGGAACGCTTGCGATCACCGGTGGAAATGCCGCGCTGAACATTGGCGGCGCGGAAGGGGCTGTGGCCACCGCGGCGGGCAGCCTGGAGGCCACCAGTGTAACGATGGCCACAGCCACGAACCGGGTGAATTTCCACCATACTGATACGGGCTATTTGTTCGATGCGGCGATTTCGGGCGCCGGCGCGGTCAACCAGACCGGGTCCGGTACGACGATCCTGACGGCGAACAACAGCTATACGGGCGGAACCACGATCACCGACGGCGTGCTGCCACTCGGCAATGGCGGGGCATCCGGCTCGATCGTCGGCGATGTCGCCAATGACGGCGCGCTCATCTTCAACCGTTTGGATGATGTCACTTTTGGCGGCGTGGTTTCCGGTGCGGGAACGGTCGAGCAGGCCGGGGCGGGCAAGACCATCCTGACAGCAACCAATACCTACGCCGGCGGCACGACGATTTCGGCTGGCACGCTGCAGATCGGTGATGGCGGGACGATCGGCAGCATCGTCGGTGATGTCGCCAACGATGGTGCGCTCATCTTCGACCGCTCGGATAATGTCACCTTTGGCGGCGTGGTCTCGGGCTCGGGAACAGTCGAGCAAGCCGGCGCCGGCACGACTGTCCTGACGGGTGATAGCGATTATTCGGGTGGCACGACGATTTCCAGCGGTATCCTGCAACTCGGAGACGGCGGATCGAGCGGCTCGATCACGGGCGACGTGACGAACAATACCTCGCTTGTGTTCAACCGCTCCGATTTGCTGACCCTCGACGGCGTGATCTCCGGCAGCGGCGCGATCAGCCAGATCGGTACCGGCACCACGGTCCTGGCGGGCGCCAACAGCTACGTGGGTACAACCACGGTCAACTCGGGCGGCCTCTACATCAACGGCGATCAGTCGGCGGCAACGGGCACCACAAATGTCTTTGCCGGCGCAACGCTTGGCGGTATCGGCACAATCGGCGGCGACGTCACCGTGGCCGGCGGCATCGTCAATCCGGGCGATCTCGGCGCTGCGCCCGGAACGCTGACGATCAACGGCATGCTGTCGCTGGATGGCGCCTCGACGCTCAACTACAATTTCGGCCAGGCAGGCGTTGTCGGCGGTGCCTTCAACGATCTGACCAAGGTCGGTGGCGATCTTGCGCTCGACGGCACCCTGAACGTCCAGTCGACGCCTGGCACAAGCTTTGACCCGGGCGTTTATCGTGTGATCAGTTACGATGGAACGTTGACGGACAATGGCCTGACCATCGGCACGATTCCTTCGCCCGGCTTCTATCTCCAGACATCGGTCGACCACCAGGTCAATCTGGTCAACACCGCCGGCATGACGTTGCGCTATTGGGACGGCGCGACGATGGCCAGCAAGAACAGCGGCACGATCGAGGGCGGAAACGGGGTCTGGCAGGCCGATGCCGGCGGCGTCGGCAACGACAACTGGACCGACGAAAACGGCGTTGCCAACGCACCCTTTACCGATGCGGCCTTCGCCGTATTCATAGGCGCTGCGGGAACGGTGTCGGTCGATAATGGCCTCGGTGACATAAATGTTTCCGGCATGCAGTTCGCGGCCGATGGTTACCAGGTCCAGGACGGCGTCTTGAACCTGGTCGGTGGCTCGTCGATCATCCGCGTCGGTGACGGCACCGGTCCGGGTGCGGCGTTTACAGCCACTATCAATTCCGATCTCACTGGCACATCGCAACTGGTCAAGACCGATCTCGGCACCCTGATCCTCACGGCCGACAACACCTACACCGGCGGCACCGCCGTGAATGGCGGTACGCTGCTCGTGAATGGTGACCAGTCCGCGGCCTCTGGTCTGACGAGCGTCGGTGCGGCGACGCTGGGCGGCACCGGCATTGTCGGGGGCGATGTGGATGTTGTCGGCGGCACGATCGCGCCGGGAAGCAACGGTGTCGGCACGCTCACCGTCAAAGGTGGCATGACACTTGATGCCGATTCGACATTGGCGATGGAGTTCGGTGAGGCCGACGCGGTCGGCGGAACATTGAACGACCTGATCGAGGTCGGAGGTGACTTGACCCTCGATGGTACGATCAACGTCACCGAACCCGCTGGCGGCAGTTTTGATGTCGGTATCTATCGCGTCTTCAACTATGGCGGTAACCTGATCGACAATGGCCTCGACATAGGGACGATGCCGGCCGGAAGCGCCGCAATTGTTCAGACGTCGATCGACCATCAGGTCAATCTGATCAACACCGGTGGCCTGTTCCTGAACTTCTGGGACGGCGACGCAGGTCCGAAATTCGATGGCGCCGTCAATGGTGGCGACGGTGTCTGGCAAAGCGGCAGCGGTAACAATAACTGGACCGATAGTGCAGGCGCACTCAATGCGCCCTACCAGAATGGCGGCTTCGCCATATTCGCGGGAGCGCCGGGGACGGTCACGATCGACAACGGCCTTGGCCAGGTCACGGCGTCCGGCATGCAGTTCGCGAGTGGCGGCTACACGATCACAGGCGGCGGATTGGAATTGGTCGGCGCCCAGGCGACGATACGCGTCGGCGATGGCACCGGCGCGGGCAGTGCTTTCACCGCGACCATTGCCTCGGAGATTTCCGGTGCGAGCGAACTTGCCAAAACCGATCTCGGCACGCTCGTGTTGACGGGAACAAATACCTATACCGGTGGCACCGCCATCAATGGCGGATCACTGCAGGTTGCGGCGGACACCGCACTCGGCGATGCTTCCGGCGGGCTTTCGTTTGATGGCGGCACGCTGCACACCACGGCGGACATGACGAGTGATCGCTCGATCAATTTCACCGGCGATGGAACGGTCCTGTCCGATGAGGCGACGACGCTCACCTTGAACGGCCTGTTTTCGGGGACCGGTGCGCTGACCAAGGATGGCGCGGGCACGCTACTCATCACGGCTGACAACAGTGGCTATCTGGGCAGCAGCCAGGTGATTGACGGCACATTTGCGGTCGATGGTCTCCTCGGCGGAGATGTCGACGTAGCAATCGGCGGCCGGCTTGAAGGGAATGGCCAGGTCGGTGGCATCACCAATGCAGGCGTAGTGGGCCCGGGAAGCAGCATCGGCACGCTGACCGTTGCAGGCAACTATGCTGGCAATGGCGGCTTGCTCGAGATCGAGACAACGCTGGGCGATGACAGTTCCCCGACCGACCTTCTGGCAGTGAACGGCGACACGTCTGGAGCCACCACCGTCAATGTCATCAACCGCGGCGGACTTGGCGCCCAGACGGTGGAAGGTATCAAGATCATCGATGTCGCCGGCGCTTCCAACGGCGCATTCACGCTCAACGGCGACTATCTGTTCCAAGGCGAGCAGGCGGTGGTCGCCGGCGCCTACGGCTACCGGCTTTTAAAGAACGGTGTTACCGATCCGGCCGATGGCGACTGGTATCTCCGTTCCGCGCTGCTCGATCCCGCGGATCCTGGTCCGCTCTATCAGCCGGGCGTGCCGATCTATGAAAGCTATGCCGGCTCGCTCCAGCAGTTCAACAAGCTCGGTACGTTGCAGCAACGTGTCGGAAATCGGGTGTGGTCGCCACAGGCTGGCGTCACGCAGCAGGTTGAGGGCAACAAAAAAACAGACGCAAGCGGTATCTGGGCGCGCATCGAAGCAGCCCATGCTGACCTTGGTCCCGACGGCTCAACGAGCAGAGCCAGCTACGATGCGAATACCTGGAAGTTCCAGGCTGGCATCGATGGTCTCCTGCTGGAAAACGAGGCCGGACGGCTGGTCGGCGGCGTGACCGCTCAATACGGCACCGTCTCGTCCAGCATCTGGTCGCCCTACGGTATCGGTGTCATCGATACCACCGGCTATGGCGTGGGTGCGACACTCACCTGGTATGGTGAAAACGGCTTCTATATGGACGGCCAGGCGCAAGTCACCTGGTATGACAGCGATCTTCTTTCGGCCACGGCAGGGCGTAGCCTTGTAAAAGGCAACGGCGGAATGGGCTATGGCTTCAGCATCGAGGCCGGTCAGCGTCTGACGCTCTCCGAAAACTGGTCGCTGACACCGCAAGCCCAGCTTGCATATTCCTCGGTGGACTTTGATGACTTCACTGATGCCTTTGGTGCTGGCGTTTCCCTGGGCTCCAGCGAAAGCCTGATTGGGCGCTTGGGTCTAGCCGTCAATCATGACACCGAATGGCAGGAGCAGGATGGAAGTACCAGCCGTGCGCACGTCTACGGCATTGCCAACCTCTACTACGACTTCGGCGACGGATCTGTAGTCGATGTCGCCGGAACCGGTTTCTCCAGCGGCAATAGCCAGCTCCATGGGGGGTTAGGCATCGGTGGATCGATCAATTGGGCTGATGATAAATACTCGGTCTTTGGCGAGGCGAATGTCAGCACGAACCTGGAGAACATCGGCAACAACAACGCGATAGGAGGCACGGTTGGCTTCCGTGTGCATTGGTAGTCTCCAAGGAAAGAAAGGGTCGTAGCCGACCTTCCTCACACAATCGCAACCTGATTATCGATATGTGTGGGCTACGCACGAAATAGCGTGGCCCACGTCGATCTCCCAATCCTCAAAACGAAACGCGAAAACCACGACATGAAGAAACTCAAGCATACGCGTTATCTGCTAGCGGCATTGATCACCGCGCTGGCGATACCGACCGCAATGGCCCAGGGAGAAACCAATATGCAGGCACCGACATCTCTGTCCGAGACCTATGACGCCTGGACCGTGCAATGCGCCAATCAACAGCAAGGCGAGAAAACGCAACGCACATGCCAGATGAGCCAGGAGCTTTTGCAACAGAAGACGCGTCAGCGCGTGCTGACGTTTGCCATCGGCATGGCCGACAAGAAGGCGAAAGTGACATTGGTGCTGCCGTTTGGCCTACTTCTGTCGGAAGGCGTTCGTGTTCAGATCGGCGAAGAGGAGATCTTGCGCGGAGCCTATCGGACATGCCTGCCGGCCGGGTGTGTGGCGGAGATTGAACTCCCGGCAGAGACGATCAAGAAACTCGAAAGCGCAGAGACGGCCAGCGTATTGATGACCGCCAATTCCGGCCAGCCGGTGAAAACCGATGTTTCGCTCAAAGGCTTTTCATCGGCGTTCCAGAGGCTGACGGAGCTTTCAGCCGTTCCCGCCAAGTAAGGAATTTTGGCGGCTGGGCGTTTGCCATGGGCCACTAAGAGACCTGTTTTGAAGAGCCGGCTGATGGCCGAGATTCCAAACCTTGTGGTCAAGGTGCGGCCGGCTCCCTGTGATGGTTCCCCGTGAATCTTGCAGCCCGGAACGACACCCGGAGGCTCCTGATTTGGAGGGCATTTTGACTGGAGGGAGGTGCCGGGTGTTTTCAGTGCGCAGTTGGCAGTTATTGCAACCGACACAGATTTGCGATCGTGATCCCGCACACGACGGATCGCTTGCTTCAGATAATGTCCGGGGGCGGGTATCGGTGGTCGGATGTCAAGGTTTGAACATCCCGTAATGCATTATTTCCCGTGGTCGGCCCATCATGGATGAGCTAACTGCCAAGCGCCGCCATGCGGCTGCATTGAAGAGCGCCGCCGCTCGCAACGTCCTTGGCTTCATCCCCGACAAAGACCGGCGTTGCGCCGCCACGCTAAGAGGCGGAGCAATTCATTCGGTTCGGTCCGCAGGCTCGCGTTCGTTCGTTGCGGAAAGCCACTACGCACCGGTCTTTTTCAGTCCAACTCCAAACGTACAAGCATCGATAGGCAACAACACGATGCAGGAGTTCGACGTACCGGCAGGCGCGCTTGGCGTCGTGCCCGCCGGAAATGAAGCGGCGACGATCTGGCCTTCGAGGAGGGAAAGCGTTGCGGTTGTCATAACGCCGTCCGCCCTGGTTGACCTCGCCGAGCGCGAATATGATGGGAAAAGCTTCGAACTTCGGCCGACGCTGGCTACCACTGCCGATTTGTGGGCCTTGCACGTTGCCAAGCTTCTGCGAACTGAACTGACCCGGCGGGCGAAGGCGAGCGAGCTTTATGTCGATTCGATTATTACGCTTTTCGGTATTCACTTGCTGAGAAACTATTCCGACGCAAGCGGTCAACCTCAGCCCGCGCGCGGCGAGCTATCATCGCGGAACAGCCATCGCATCAGGGAGTTTCTGTTCGAGAATTTCACTAGCAAACTGTCGGTGGCGGATCTGGCCTCAGTTTGCGAGTTGTCACCGCGTCACTTCATTAAAGCGTTTACCAGGACCTTTAGTCAGCCGCCTCACCAATACCTGACGAACTTGCGTCTGGATTTCGCCGAACGCCTATTGCTTGAAGGAAAGCTGACGATCACGGAAGTGGCCGTGTTCAGCGGCTTTTCCAGCCAAAGTCATTTGACGGCCACCCTCAGACAACACCGAGGGATGACTCCCGCTCAACGGCGGAACGCTAGGTGACGCTTCAGCGGTTGGAACTTCCTGCCGACTTGCGGTGTTGATTTCCACCCAGAAGTGAGCCGGTTACCGTGACAACACCCGAACATATTCTGGAGACATCAGCCGAACTTCATGACCCTGTTTCTGAAACAGACGCCCGAGATGATGAGCTCCACCGCAGGCTTCCATTGCAACAACACAAGCTGGCAGGCTCGAGGCCAAATTTATAAGGCCTTCGCGCCTCATGCGCCGACGCATCACAATTTGCCCAGTGGTATCGAAGCCGGCCAAGCTACAACTGTTCTTTCCAAGGTCGATACCCAAAATTGCGATCTGCATTGCTCTGCTCCTTCTTGCTTGATTGATCCTGGGCAATGATGCGCCAGGAAGGAGGGGCGAGCCATTCCATAAGCATGATCGCGGATGGGGACGGGCAAGAATGAGATATCCCGCATTCGAAAAGCTCGAGATCATCAGGCTCGTCGAGCAGTCGCACCTGCCCACCCGCAAAACGCTGGACCGGCTGGGGATCCCGCGTCGGACCTTCTATCGCTGGTATGACCGTTATATCGGGGGCGGCCCTGAGGCGCTGGAAGATCGACCATGGCCACCTCGGCCGGTGCGCGCCTGCAGCGAAAAGCTGCGCGCACCGCTGTCGCGGCCGCCTCCGCTCATTCCTTCCGTAGGTGCTGTGGCCCCAGCTACATCGCCGGCGCACTGGCCGACTATATCGAGGCCCAAAGCATGAGCCATGTCCGGGGCGCTCCAATAGAAGAGGTGGTAGCCCGAATAGGGAAGGCACCCGTCCTCGAGAACGCACAGAAGGCGGCCCTCGGCGAGATGAGGCTGGGCCAAGGTTATCCATGTGCGGAATTGCGCCGGTGACCCGCCCCTGAGGCGGGTTTTGCGTTTCAGGTCGGCACTGCCACACAACCGCCTCAAAAGGACACGATTTCATCTAGCGGGGGCCTTGCAGGAGAACTCCGATGAAATTGAAAGCCCATCTCGCCGCATTGGCCTGCCTTGGTCTGGTAGCTGGCGGTGCATCACTAGGCCAAATCGATGGCTTTAGCTTGGCTAGCGCTGCCCAAGCCAAAGGTGGCGGTAATGGTGGAGGTAATGGCGGCGGGCACGGCAATGGAGGGAATGGCGGCTCCAGTCACGGTCAATCGTCCTCCGACCATGGCAAATCAGCTGACGCGCATGGCAAATCCGTCTCGCACGAAACGACTGCTGCAGTATCAGCGGATGACTCTGACGCCAGTTCGCTGGGAGCATTGAATGCGGCTCATGCATCGGCGACGGCGCGGGAGCATGCCAGCCCCAAATCTGCAGTTGGCAAGATCGCCACTTATGAAAAGAGCCGCGAAGCAGCCCTGGATTTTCAGGACCCTGCCGCACAAGATCAAGCTCTAGACGACGCGGAAGCCCAACTGGCAGCAGATTTCAATCTTGCTGAACTGACGAACGACCAGATCAGCCAAATCAACGCTCTATTGGACGCTCGGCAATAAGAACCAAGCGGCTTAAAAATAAAGGGGCCGCTTCGGCGGCCCTTTCGCGTTTCAGGAGGTAGCCAGTCTCGCGCTATAGGCTGGCAGCGTGCCGAGCGCGGGTAGCTCCCAGTCTCGGAAGCCGTCGGGTTGGTGGCCGCATCAGCGGTAAAGCGTTCGGGCTCGCTCAAGTCGCCAAGTTGGCGACATGCTCTATCTCCCCCGTGTTTCGTCTCCGGGCGCACCGCCTCATAGGCTTCCTTGCGGCGTCTGAATGGCTGCTTTGTTAAAATGCTACCGTTATGGTCAAGCGGTCCTTAAGTCGCGCGTGATGTAATATTGAGTCGGATCACCTGGGGGCCGTGATGCTGCGCAAGTTCTGGAGGTCTGAACAAGGCAATTATACCGTCATCACCGCCATTGCCATGGTGCCTATCATGACTGCTGTTGCTGGCGTCGTTGACCTTGCAAGCACCACCAATCAAGCAGAAAATCTACAGCAGGCATTGGATGCGACAGCCCTGGCCATCGGTACCGAATATTTTGATGGAATGACCAAAATTGAACTGCAAGATTTCGGCTATAAGATATTTGAGGCCAACCTCAGTCTTCTTGATACTCAGCCCACATATTTGACCTATGATGATGCTGATGACGAAACTATGGCTAATTTTGATGCGAGTGCATCCGGATCCGGTGCCAACCATCTAATTACCGTTTCGTCCAACATCAAGCACCCGGGTTTCGTCGGAGGCATGACTTGGCGTGCTCATCGCGCGTCGGTTGCGAAGGTCTCTGCGGGCCAGGAGGCTTGCGTCCTCGCGCTCAATCCACACGCCTCAAAGGCCATGCAATTTCAGGGGTCTACGACCGTGGACATGGCAGGCTGCGTAATTACCTCGAATTCCGATGCGACGGATTCGTTCTACCGGGGCGGCAGCGCTCAGTTGTCCGCGCTATGCGCCATCTCTGCCGGCGGTGCTGTAGGCCTCAACTCCAATACTATCTTGCAGTGCGGTCAGCCTCGCACCAACCAATATCCTTCGTTCGATCCTCTCGAAGATGTAGCACCGCCGGCATACGGAAACTGCGCCAACGTTCCTAACGGCAAGAGCGTTACGCTGTCGCAGGGCACGTTCTGCAATCAGAACCTGAATGGCGACGTTACGCTCAATGCCGGCGTGTACATCTTCAAAGGCGGCCAACTGAATTTCAACGGCAATGGCAGGTTGACCGGAAAGGGGGTGACGATATTCCTCATGCAGGGCGCGACGCTGACAGTAAACGGCAACGCGATCACCGATCTTTCTCCACCTCCCAGTGGTCCTTATGCCGGGATTACAATTTATCAGGCTCGTGACAACACTGCCGCTCTCCAAGTCAACGGAACGTCGGGCTCGAGCCTGACTGGCTATGTTTATGCGCCCGCCGCAGCGATAACCTACACCGGTAACGCCAGCGTCACGAACCAGAACTGCATCCGTATCATCGGCGACACGATCACGATGACCGGCAATTCCTATGTCAAATCGAACTGTTCGGCTGATCTCGGCAACCGCCTCATGTATGTGGGGCGTTCGATAACGCTCGTGCAATAGCGCCAAGCATCCATCAGGCTCGCGGGTCGAATTAACCACCATGACCAGTCGCGGTTGCGAGTCGACGAGCACATGCTACATCGGCTCCGTATTCCCTGGTAGCTCAGTTGGTAGAGCAGTCGGCTGTTAACCGGCGGGTCGCATGTTCGAGCCGTGCCCAGGGAGCCACCTTCCAAATACGCAAAGCCTGGCCCGGCTTAGCCAAAGTGTTGAACCGCCATCACACTTCGGCGGAACTGCAATCCGCTGGCCGGTCGCTTAAACTTCTCCGAAATGGGAGAAGATCGATGAAAAAAATTCTCGTTACCAGCATGGCGATATTGTTGAGCGGTCTTGCCACAGCGGCGATAGCGCAAAACAGTGGCAAACCCGATCAGCCCGCGAATAATTGGGGCCAGGAAGTGAGGGGGTGCAACTCTGGCGGTTGCTATCCGGGCGGCGAGAAACGTGGGGAATATGTACGTGATCAAGCCCGCGACGACGAAGGCCCTGGATATGGCCGCGAAATCCACGATCTGGCAAATCCCGGTAAGAGTGATCCCAAGCCAAGGAACATGAATCACGAGTGACGCCCCGCTGCGTTTTACACCTTATGAAGGCCCTGTCCTCGAAACCAGTATCTTCGCCACGCTCTCCCGGAACATGACTGGGACGCCGGTAAAAGCCCATAGGTGGCACCATTTCCGGTAGCCCTAAAAGGGGGCACGGGATTTTGACCGCAAGGGTGGCCGGGTCTTATTTTTGAACGACTAGATCGAAGCCAGGAATGACCCATAGAGTACCGACCAAGGGCAAGTTGTGGAACTTGCCAGTCCCACACGTCGCGTATCTTCCACGGAATAACTCAATGAAATCAATGGCTGTGGCACTTGTGGCAGTCTGGGGATGCATTGGAGCGCCCCGGACATGGCTCATGCGTTGGGCCTCGATATAGTCGGCCAGTTCGCCGGCGATGTAGCTGGAGCCATTATCGCTGAGCAGCCGGGGTTTGTGATGCACGTGGGCCTGGTCGCATCCTGAGGCAGTGAGCGCCATGTCCAGCGTGTCTGTGACGTCCTCGGCCCGCATCGTACTGCACAGCTTCCAGGCGATGATGTAGCGGGAGTAATCGTCGAGCACGGTGGACAGGTACATCCAGCCCCAGCCGATGATCTTGAAGTAGGTGAAGTCCGTCTGATTGGTAGATCGCGACTTTGGTCCGCGCACCGGCGGCCGGCGTGCCTGCGACGTCATGATCAGATAGCTGGTGGAATATTGAGGGTGCTACCGAACATGTTCTGCGGATCGAAAGTGGTCTTGATTTGGCGGAGTCGCCGAAATGTCTCGTCGGCATAGGCGCCCGGCACGCGCGCCGGTCCCTCGTCGGCAGTGATGAAGTTGACGTAGCTCGAGCCGGAGGTGAAAGGCCGCACCGCAGCCACCGAGTTCCGGGCCCAGGCGATGTGTTGATTGTCCTCGGCAGGATCGGTCCAGGCGCCCTGGAAAACCAAGCCATACTGCGCTTCTCTAATGCCGACTGCCGTGTCGCCCATTGGTACGCGCGCCGGGGCGCCGCCCATTTGCATGCAGAGGATCGCCGAGAACGGCGAGCTAATGGCTTCCGCGGCGCGACATAGCTCCGTTGCCAATCCGCCGCCGATTTCTTTGGTCTCGTCCGACTTCCAGTAGTATCTGCGTCCGAACGGTTGCCCACCATCCAGAAAGCTCTGGAAGCTGACGAAGCTCTTGGGCTCGATGGTGTCCGCCACGGGCTTGCCGAAGTCCTTGAGCCGCTGCATTGCCGCCGCGCCCTCTTCGGGCCTGCCGGTCCAATGCGCGGCGATGCCAGCGATCATTTGCCCATGATAGGCCTCTGGAATCCACGGCGCGGGTGGCGCCTTGCGCAGCACCAGGAGGCAGGTCAGTTCGTCCGGTGCGCCAGCAGAGAGCTGCGCATAGAAGTCCACGACCTCCCTTGCCACTGCGAAGGGGTGGACGACCATGCCGGCCAGCACTTCGGGACCGTGCCGATGGCCCCGGAACGTGAACTCGGTCACCACAGCGAAATTCACGCCACCGCCCCGTAGCGCCCAATAGAGGTCGGCATTCTCGGTGGCGCTGGCGGTGCGCGCCTTCCCGTCGGCAGTGACCACCCTGGCCGACACGATATTGTCGGCGGTGAAGCCGAACCGTCTCGACGTCCAGCCGAAACCGCCGCCCAGAGCGAGCCCGGCAACGCCGGTGGCCGAGATGATGCCGGAGGGCACGACGATGCCATGCGGCTGCGTCGCGGCGTCCACATCCTTCCATGTGGCGCCGGCCTCGACCCGCACCAGCATGGTCTGCGTATCCACGGTGACAGCGCGCCGCTGGCTCATGTCGATGGTGATGCCGCCGTCGCTGAGTGCGGCGCCCGCTACATTGTGCCCGCCACCGCGCACGCAGAGCGGCAGGCTATTGTCCCTGGCAAAGGCGGTCGTGGCCGAAACATCCGCCTCGCTGGCGGGCCGCACCACCACCGCTGGCCGCTTTTCGATCATGCCGTTCCAGATGGCACAACATGATTCATAAGCGGGGTCCCCCGGTAGGTGACAGATGCCGGAGAGGTGTTCCGTCAAGTCGGTGACCGCAGATGGCGATATTCGACTGCTGATGGTCTGAGCTAAGGACATTTCGAACTCCTGGATCGAGTGACCCCTGTTGTCCGCCATCTTGGCCTCATGGACCAGTTCAGGAGCTGAAGCAAAGAAGCTACTGAATCTGTACTAGTCGGCTGCGCTCACTGGCGGTACACTCCAGTCGAAAGACCGGCAAGGAGCGGCCGATGACCGACGGGAGTTATAAGCAATTCTGCCCGGTCGCTATGGCGTCGGAGGTGCTCTGCAGCCGCTGGACCATGATTGTGGTGCGCGAACTGGTCTGCGGTTCGACGCGGTTCAACGATCTCAAACGTGGTGTTCCGCGCATGTCACCGGCGCTTCTCTCCAAACGCCTGAAAGACCTCGAGCTCGCCGGGGTCGTGCAACGGATGGCTAGCGGTGGCAAGGCCAGCGGCTACGAATATCGCCTCACGCCTGCCGGACGGGACCTTGAGCCGATCGTCAAGGCCATGGGGTTCTGGGGGCAGCGCTGGGTCGAAACCGCTCCCACGCTGCAGAATGTCGATCCCGAGTTGCTAATGTGGGATATGCGACGGAGCATCAATGTCGCCACGCTGCCGCGCCAGCGCACCGTTGTTCAATTCACTTATACTGACCGACCCGAGAAAAAGCGCAGCTATTGGCTGGTCGTGGAGGCGAACGGGATGGTCGACGTCTGCTCCATCGATCCCGGTTTCGAGGTCGACCTCTATGTGACCACCGATCTTCGTACCATGACGGCCATCTGGCTCGGTTTGACGACCATTCACGCAGAAACTGAAAACCACCGGCTTACGGTCGTGGGTGACACCGCAATCGAACGAACGATGCCCAGCTGGCTCGGACTGAGCTCTTTCGCAGCGGAGCGGAAACTGGCGCTCACCTGAGGCCGCTTTTCTGAGATGCGGGTCCCAACGGCATGAACGCCCGCGATCGATTTTCGAGCGCCAGATCGGCAGGGCCGAGTACGCGCGGCCTCAAAGCCCGATGGCGTTTTACCGAGATCACCGCCGACAGCTTCCATTGGATAGGTGAGGAAAGATCGTCCGACAGCGATCCGTAGCAAATCACCTACGAGCATTTTGCCCGCAGAACCAGTCCTTGATGCTTTGGGCCAATCAAACAGAAAACGGCCCTTCTGCTTGCGTCATTGCAAGCGACCGCGACTTGCCTCTCGATTCCATCAAGTGCTTCGCCATCGACAAGAATACGTCAGCGAGCTCGTTGCGTTCGTCGCGAAGTGCGAATGCCACCTCGGTTGCCCGGTGAGTTACTTGTTTGATGGGGACCTGACCAAAATTCCCGACGCGGCTGGTGCCGTTGTCCCATATAAAGCCAATGCCGATTCTGAGATTTGCCGCCTCCAGAACCGCATCGCGGGTGTCGGCTATCAAGAGGGGCTCTGGGGATAGGCCGAGCTGATCGAATGCCCGATCGATTACCCTTTGCGTCGAAGATCCTCGCGCGCGGAAGATCAGGGGCTGTGTTGCCAGTTCCTCCAGGCTTATTTTGTCCTTCCGGGCCATCGGGTGGTTGTCGCCGACAATGGCCACCACCGTCTGGTGAAGCACGGCGACATGCTTCAAACGCGGGTCCGGAGGACCTTGTTGCAGGGATCGGGCTTTGACGTTTAGAGAAGCGGTCCCCACCGGACGGGACTGCCCGAATGCCGCACAAGTTCAATGACCTGCGTCGCCATGTGTTCCCCAAACAGCGCTACCGGGTTACGAACTGGGCGGAATACAATGAGGCCCTTCGCCGTCGTGGGGATCTGACTATCTGTTTCGATGATGGCGTTGCCGATTTGTGGTCGGCGCCGCGCCGCATGACGCGGGGCGGTCAGGCGCGCTATTCGGACCTGGCGATCGAGATTTGCCTGAGCCTGCGGTTCGTGTTCGGCCTGCCACTGCGGCAGACGCAAGGGATCGTGCGCAGTCTTGCGCGGTTGACTGGCGCCCCTATTCTGGCGCCTTGTTTCTCGACTTTGTCGCGCCGAGGCGTAGGCTTGAAGACAGGCGTCAAGAGCCGCCCGCCGACCGATGAGCCTGTGCATTTGGTGGTGGATAGCACAGGGCTGAAAGTCTTTGGCGCGGGCGAATGGCTCGAAGAAAAACACAAAACCAAACGGAAACGCCGCTCCTGGCGCAAGCTTCACCTTGGGCTCGACCTTCTCAGCGGCGAGATTCTCTGTGCCGATCTGACGGAGGAAAGCATCGGCGATACCACGGTGCTTCCGGAACTTCTGGCCCAGATCGACGCGTCCGCCGTCCGGCTCATTGCCGACGGCGCCTATGATGCAGCGCCCGTCAGCGATCTTGTCGAAGCGCGGTTTGGCGACCAGGTAGAAGTCATCATCCCGCCACCGAAGAACGCCGTCCCGAGCGCCGACGCGGCACAGAACCCGACGTCGCGGGACCGCCATATCGACGCGATCGCAACCCAAGGCAGGATGGGCTGGCAGATATCCAGCGGTTACAATCAGCGCTCCCGGATCGAGGCCCAGATGTCCCGCTGGAAGACCGTCATCGGGCCAAAACTGAAGGCCAGAACCCTCGCCAACCAACGAACCGAGGCCGTAATCGGCGTCAGCATCTTGAACCGAATGACCAAGCTCGGCCGTGCCGAGTTTGAACGCGGGGCATGAACAAGGTCACCGGTAGGGCGCTCTTCGATCAAATTCCGATCCCTGCAACAAGGTCTAGCTGATGGGCAAGTTGTTCATGCATGTGCGTCTATCGCCATGGCTCCTCACAAGCCGTTACCGTGACATCGCCGGTAGAGCAGATGATCAAGAGGCTGGCCAGCAATCGACACGCAGAGAATGCCCATGTCGGTAAAATCCGACAACCCGAGCCGGCCGGGTTCGTGAAGCTGGCGGAAGATAACCTCCTGCTCTTCGCCGTGGATGGCACGCCATGACCGGATGCGCCGCTCCAGCGTCCGGCGAATGCCCGCGCTCAGTTCCGGGTGTCGCCGCAGCATCTCCTCATAGATGGCGACGACACGGATGCCTGGCGCCGCCTTCAAAAGGGGAACGATCTCAGCATCGAAGAGATGCTCGAGAGGGTCAGGCCTGCGCCGGCCGCGAGCCTTTTGCTTTTGCGATGGCAGGTGCGCGTCCTTCTTGATGCGATAGGCCGTCGCCCTGCTGATCGACGCCTTGGCGGCGGCGACCTCGATGGAATTGTTTTGTCGGTACTTCATAAAAAGCCTCGTCTGATGATCGGTTACATGGCGACCCGGCACAAAGATGGTTCTCCATTCCAGAAACCACCAAGCTACCGGGCCGACCGCGATCATGAGACGCTGAAAAATTGCGCAGCGGCGGGGGTGTAACTCCGGTCGGGCTACGCCCTCCCTTCGTCACACCCCCGCCGCCGAGTCTCATCCTGATTGACGCTGGGTCTCACCTTGTTTGTCGCCGCGCACTTGACCGCAAGACACCCGATCAGGCTTACTTCAACCAACCGCTTCTCGCAGCGGCGTGAAACCGGCAGACACTCCACTTAGAAATCGCGCGAAACTGTCCAAACAAACCGAGCCACCTCTATCAACTGCTTTTCCTGGACGGTCATGGCACCTTCGGCAAAGGCGGCCTTATCGAAAGCCCAAAACGCCTGCATTGCGTCGCTCGCACCTGCATCGAGATGCTTAAGCTTGCGTAGATTTTTCATATCAAACATCGAAAACTCCTATTTATTTGTATGCGTCACGCATATATATGGGAGTGACACGGATGAGGCAATGACGAATGGTTCAATCTTCGGAACGGCTGATCAACTTATTTGGAGCACTGGCGCTTGGGGTTGCCGATCGGATCCGCCAGGCGGCCCTGGAAGGTTTCCCGCTGGGCGGCGAAACCGCTGCTGCCCTAGTCGTAATCGGCCATGCGCCCGGTCTGTCCATCGATCACCTCGGCCATATCCTCGGGCTTTCGCATCCTGGAACGGTGAGGTTGGTTGACCGATTGGCCGCCGCCGGTTTCGCGATGCGTAGTCCGGCGTCCCATGACCGCCGTGCCGTGGCGCTGGAACTTACCGATGCGGGCCTTGATCAGCGAGTTGCCCTGTTGGAACGTCGCCGCACGACGCTGGCATCGATGCTTGATGGACTTTCGTTCAAGGACCAGGCCGCGTTGGAACGTATCGCCCGGAACATGGCCGGCAAACTCCCCCAGGATGCCGCGTCGGCACTCACCGTCTGTCGATTTTGCAACGAACTGCTCTGCGACGATTGCCCGATGGAATCGTTCGGAATTCTATAAGAGAATTCACGACTGCCGCGATGTGAGGCGACCGAGGCCGAAGCCCTTCGATTCGACCGCAGGGCACGGAGTGCCGAACAAGCGACACCCCGGTACCCTCGCGGATAGCCGTGAGCGAAGCGTTGCATAACCAGGAGGGTGAAGATGAGACTTGAACAGCCGCTACTGCAGAGATCAGCACCGCAAAGTCAGCAAAAGGGCGAGCCGGACAAACCGCTCGTCGTGATCGTGGACGACGACGAGGCCGTTCGAGAGGGATTGTGCGAACTCATCCTCTTGGCCGGCCATCGACCTTCGCTTCGACAAAAGATCTGCTGGAGGCAGACCTGCTGGATCGACCTGGATGCCTGATTTTGGATGTTCGCATGTCGGGGTCAAGCGGCCTCGACCTGCAGCACCATCTGGCGCGGAGCGGCAACCCCAAGCCGATCATTTTCCTGACCGGGCATGGCGACATCCCCATGACGGTGCAGGCGATGAAGGCCGGTGCGATCGTCTTCCAGACCAAGCCGGTGCGTGACCAGACATTGCTCGATGCGGTGACCGCGGCCATTGCCGCGGATGCCAAGCGTAGAACGGAAGCAGAGGTGGTGAAGCGCAATGTCAAACGCCTCGAGACGCTGACGCCGCGCGAACGCGAAGTGCTGCACGAAGTGGCGCGCGGACGCCTCAACAGGCAGATCGCCTACGATCTCGGCATCAGTGAGATGACGGTGAAACTGTATCGCGGCAATGTCATGCGCAAGATGCAGGCCGCATCCATCGGCGAGCTTATCCACACCCGGGAAAAGCTGCCGGCACCGATGCGCGAAACCGCCTGACAGACACAACCCGGCAAACTGTCAGGTACGCGCGTTGGCCAAACGGGCAAGTTGCGATCCTCGCCACGACCAATACTGACGGGGCAGGGAAAGCTGGGCAGCCGAACGATTTTGCAGGATGCATTCTGTATTTTCCTGATGTGGCTGCCGAACGGGTACCCCGCCAGATGATCGCGGTCGATGGGGACTCGGCCTCACATGATTGCCTAGCGGTCACTAGCTGGGACATTTACGATAGCGGCTTCCTCAGCCTGTCCAGCCTTGCAGGAATTTTCGCCGAGGGCGAGCGCTTGCCGGACCGGGCCTGGGATCAGTTTCAAGGGCGTCCGTGCCGCGCGCGACTTGGCATAGCGCGAAAGGCCGATCTTGATCGCAATGAGCACCGGCGCGGCGGCGGCAAATAGCAACGCCACCGCATTGAACGCAGTGTCGAAGGCGATCACAGTGGACTGACCGACGACGGCCTTGCCCAAAAGGCTGACGGCTGCCTGACTGGCTTCGCCGGCATCCATTCCTCTTGCCACGAGCATCGCTGTCGCCGCCGCCAGTCTCTCGCCGACCGCAGGAACCCCGGCCGTGACGTGGGCGCCGAGCACCGCCGCATTGGCGACGACACTATCGTGGATCAACGTCTGGAGACCGGCCACTCCCACCAGCCCGCCAAGCTGGCGGCCTGCGTTGAAGAGGCCGATACCGGAGGCAAGATTGCTGCTTTCGAGCTTGTCGAAGGCGATCAGCGTGATCGAAAGAAAGAGAAAACCGAGGCTGAGGCCGCGCAAGAGGATGGCCGCCATCATGTCATCCGCGCCGCTTTCGCCGGCCGAGCCGGAGAGCATCCACATCGCAACCATGATCATCAGGATCCCGAAAGGCACGGTGGCAACCGGAGGAACGCCGCGCGCCTGCATGAGGAAGGCGGAGACGAGGAGTGAGACGATGAAAAGCCCGCCGCTCGGCAACAGGAGCAGGCCCGCGTCCGTAGGCGTGAACGCGAGGACGGATATCGCGAATGACGGGATCAGATATGCGCTGCCGAACAAGGCGGCGCCGGCGACGAAGCTGACAACGAAGGCAAAGGAGAAGTCGGTTGACAGGAACACGGTAAAATCGAGCAGGCCGCTGCGCCTGGCGATTATCTGCCGGCCGATGAATGTCAGGAGGGCAGCCGTGCCGATCAGTGTCAGCCAAACGATGCGCGGCTCCTCGAACCAGTCCCACCGGCTACCCTGGCTCAAGGCGTAAGTGAAGCAGAAGAGCGTTACGGAAATGAGCGGAAAGCCGATCCAGTCGAACGGCCGCCGTATGGTCCTGGCCGGCGTGGGGCTATCCGCGAGCAGCATCAGCCCGGCAGCCGCCAACGCCACGGGAACAACGCTGAAGAATATCCATGTCCAGGATTTGCTGTCGAGCAACCAGCCTTGAAGCGCCGGCGCGATCGTCGCCGGGGCCACGACCGACCCCATCGCGAATAGTGCCTGAAGGAACGGCTGGCGATGGCGTGGATAGGCAAGAAAGATGAGCGTCTGGCCGCCGACAAGCAGAACGCCGCCGGAAAAGCCCTGTATGACGCGAAGCGCAACCAGCAGATCCAGGCGCGCCGTGGCGGCGGCAAGGGCGCATGCCGCGCCCATGACTAGGGTCGAGCCTACGACGAGGCCGCGCGGGTTGACACGGCCGATCAGCCAGGGCGCGGCCATGAATGCCATCAGCTTCAGCGATGTGTAGCCCACATCCAGCCAGGCGAATTCGTCCGGCGTCGCATAGGTGTCCCCGATGATGTCGCCGCGCCCGAGCGATAGGACCGTGCTGGCGATCGCCTCCGTCAACGTGGCAAGCACAATGCCCGCGATAAGAATGGCTCCTGACTTGGTTCGGCCGCGGCCCGGCGCGATGGCGGCAGCCGTTGTCATGAGCCAGGTCCGCCATCGACCTCGACGCGTGCGGACAGGCCGGGCAGGAGGTGGCCGGGCAACGGATTGCCGATGAGCCGGATCTTCACTGGAATCCGTTGAACGACACGTACGAAATTTCCTGTCGCGTTGTCCGCTGGGAGCAGGCTGAAAGCCGAGCCGCTGCCGGGCGCGAAGCTGTCCACCTCGCCGTCAAACGTCTCCGTCGGATAGGCATCGACTGTGATGTGCACACGCTGGCCGGGCCGGATATGCTCGATCTGGGTTTCCTTGAAATTCGCGACCACCCATACGTCGTTGACCGGGACGAGATCGAGCAGCGAGGCGCCCGGCGCGACAAGCCGGCCGACGCGAACCTGACGGTTGCCAACGACGCCGTCGACGGGTGCGCGAACGACCGTGTCGTCGAGATCGATCTGGGCGAGATCGCGCGCCGCACGCGCCTGTGCAACACCGGCCACCGCGGCTTCGCGCTGAGCCGCGAGCACGGTCACTTGTTTCTTCTGCGCCTCCACCGTTGCTGCTGCCGCGGCGACGCCGGCCTTGGCTTTCGCCAGCGCGGCATCGCTTTCATCGACCTGGGCCAGGCTCACCGTATGGCTTTGAATAAGCTCATGGCGGCGGGCGGATGCCTTGGCCGCGAGATCCAGATCGGCCTCGGCCGAGCGCTTTTGTGCCTCGGCCTGCCGGATGAGAGCGTCTTGAAGTTGCGTTTCCGCACCGACATTGGCGAGGCGGGCCTTGGCCGCTTCGACATTGCCGGCAGCTTGCGCCAGCCGCGCGCGGTAATCCCGGTCATCAATCCGGAACAGGATGTCACCTGCATGGACGGCCTGATTGTCCTTGACTTCCACCGCCGTGACATAGCCCCCAACCTTTGGAGCGAGCGAGGTCACGTCCCCGCGGACATAAGCGTTGTCGGTCGCTATCGTGTCGCCTGAACTGGCCCAGGCCCACCCTCCGGCCGCCACCACCAAAGCGGAGAGGCACAAGGCGAAGCCGATCATCTTCTTGCTGCGTTGGGCCATGGAAGCTTCCGGTAATAAGCGTTACCATCTTGATTGACATTTATGGTAATGACTGTTACCAGTCAAGAGGTAGATTCTCACAAGGAGCAGAGTTGTGCCCGAAGCCAGGTCAGGGCGGCAGAGCAGTCGCCGGGAGGCGCTTCTTCGCGCTGCGGCGGAAGTCTTTTTCGAGCAGGGCTACGCAGCGACGAGCATCGACGCGATCATCGAGCGTGCGGGTGGGTCGAAGCGCAATATCTACAGTACGTTCAAGAACAAGGAGGGCCTGTTCTCCGCCATCGTCACAAGGAACGCTGATAGAATATTGTCGCCGGTGATCGAGGGGATCGAAGGGCGCGACCTGCGCGAGACCCTGACCCTGTTCGGCCGGCATCTCATGGAAGCGTATATGTCGCCTTCCCTGATCGGCGTCTATCGAATCGCCCTCTCCGAGGCCAACCGCTTTCCCGACCTCGTCAAGACGTTCTACGAACAGGGTCCGGGCCGGGCAACATCCCGGCTTGCCGAGATCCTTGAAGAGGCGGGCAAGCGAGGCGAAATCAAGACAGGTGACTGCCCGCGCATGGCCGACCAATTCGTCGGCATGATACGCGACAACCTTCATTTGCAGGTCGTCCTGGGGCTGCGCCCGCCACCCTCGGCCGAAGAGGCACGGGAAGCGGTCGAGTCTGCAGTGGAAATCTTCCTGAACGGCGTTCGATCCGGTCGGGACAAATAGAATGTCTGCCACGACCTTCGACATCGGGTACCTTCCCCTGACGCATGGTCGGGGTGACCAGATCCGTGATGGCGGTTCGTCGGGGCCGATCCACATGAGGTGCCACCACGAGGCATCCGGCCGCGCAATACCCACGATCCCGACGGGCATATTAGGACGTGAACCCCCCTGTCGCCTTGCTGTTCGTTTCGTCTGCGAAACCGGTCTTGCGGTTTAGCCTCAGCAGCACGACTAAGCTTCCTTCTCGATCGCCGCATTTAAGCCGACGAACTCGTGGCGCACAGGGCAATCCATGTGCGCCACGACAATTACGCCGCGCACAAAAAGGACAAGGTCCGCGCATGGCTCGACCGTCACCCGCGCTGGACCTTCCACTTCACTCCAACATCCTCTTCCTGGCTCAATGCCGTCGAGGGCTTCTTCGCCAAACTCACCCGACGCAGGCTCCAGCATGGTGTCTTCCATTCCGTCGTCGATCTTCAGGCCGCCATCAACCGCTTCATCCGTGAATACAATGCCGACAGCCCCGCACCATTCGTCTGGAAAGCCCATCCCGATGACATCATCGCCGCACGAAACAGAGCGTTCCAAACGTTGGAATCAATCCAGGGAGACAGAGGCGGAAAAGTTTGAGGATATCTCATGTCGGACTTCAAAGGTCGCCGGTTTCAGTGTCGCATTCTATTGGACCGCCAGGCCGCCGACCGGCGGACGTAACTTCGGAATGTTGATTTCGAGGGCCGGACGAAGATGTTCGTCTCGCTATTCCATATACGGCGTCAGCACATCTTCGATCCATTTCATGAATGCGCGGACTCGGCGCGACAGATTGCTCCGATGTGCTACGACGAGGGACACAGCGATCGCCCGGCGACGAAAATCGGGTATGATCTCCACAAGCGCTCCACTCTCCAAGTATCGGCCAATCCCCAAGACTGGCGCCTGAATCAGGCCAAGACCGGCGAGGGCAGCGGCTTCGTAGGTCTGCGCACTGTTGACGTGTAGCGCACCTGGCAACTGAAGCGTCGCGTAGCTGTCGCCGTTGGGATATTCCCATCCATGGGGTCTTGCGCCCAGCATTGTCGAAAAATGAATTGTCCGATGTTCCTGACTCTGGAGATCTTCTAGCGATCGAGGGACGCCATAGCGCGCAAGATAGGCGGGACTGGCAGCGTTGGCCATGCGCAACAGGCCCAATGGGCGGGCAATCAGCGTCTCGTCCCCAATGGGTCCAAGCCGCAATACACAGTCGAACCCCTCTTGAACCAGATCGACTTGCCGATCCGTACTCGACACCTCCAGCTCCAACTCTGGATGAGTCGCCATGAAATCCGGCAAGGCCGGCACGATCGTTGTCCGTGCCACCTCGGTCGGAAGATCGACGCGTAGACGCCCGCGAAGTGCCACGCGATCGCCTGCGAACATCGAGTGGAGATCGTCAACTTCCGCGAGCAGATTGCGGGCACGCGCATGAAATACCCGTCCGTCCTCCGTCAACTGCACGCTGCGCGTCGTCCGGTGCAGAAGCCTGACACCGACATCTTCTTCCAGCTTCCGGACCGCCGTTGAGGCCCTTCCTTTCTGAATGCCCAGGCTATCGGCTGCGTGGGTGAAGCTCCCCATTTCCGCTACCGTTATGAAAATGAGGATGGGTTCGAGATTCTGCATTTTCGTGCCTCGGAATTGTTCTCCACAGAGAGAACAATGAGTTCATTCCCTCGGTGTTTATCATAGCTAAGGGACACAGTAAGCTTCAAATATGGGATCCCCCATCGGAGAACGACAAGTGTTCCAAACTATGAACCTGCATCACGCGCCTGAAGCTATGACCTTGCATCGCGCCCTGTGGGCCGGCCGGATAATGAGCGCGTTTGTCGTTATCGCTCTGGTGGCAGATGGGACTATTCAGCTTTTCGCGCCCGTACAGATCGCGAGCATGTTGCAGGAAACCGGGTTCGCGATGGACCTGACCCGTATCGTGGGCCCGATCATACTCGCCTGCGCCATCCTTTACGCCATTCCGGCCACCGCCGTCCTCGGCGCCATCCTGGTGACTGGCTTTCTGGGAGGCGCAATTAGCGCCCATGTCCGCATCGGTGAGTTGGGATCGCCGCCGGAACTTATTTCCCTGCTTCTGGGCGCGATGACATGGGGCGGCCTCTATCTGCGCGATCCCCGTATCCGGGCCATTTTGCCGCTCATCCGCTAAACCAACAGGGGCATTGCTTGTCCCTAAAATAGGAGAAAACGCATGTTTTTAGTTATGGGAATTACCGGACAAGTCGGTGGTGCAACGGCACAACATCTGTTGGCACAAGGCAAGGAAGTGCGCGCGCTTGTCCGCAATCGCGAGAAGGCGTCAAGCTGGGCGAACCAGGGCGTTGAATTGGTAGACGGCGATTGGAATGACTCGGCAGCCATCGAGCAGGCGCTCAAAGGCGTCGAAGGCGCGTTTGTCATGGTGCCCTCTGTCTGGGCTCCCTCGCCCGATTACAAGGAAGCCAAGGGCGTGATTGCCAACTATGTCGAGGCGCTCACCAAGGCAACGCCGCCGCGAGTGGTTGCGCTTTCGTCGATGGGTGCCAACAGAACCAGCGGGCTCGGGATGATCACGGCGCTGTCGCTTCTGGAGCAAGGTTTTCGCGACATGACATCGCCAATCGCTTTTGTGCGCGCAGGCGGCTTCTTGGAAAACTTCCTTTACGGCTTTCATGTCGCCCAGGGCGGAATGCTGCCAGTCTACAATAATCCGACAGACCGGAAAACGACCATGGTCGCGACCAACGACATCGGCGCAGAGGTCGCAATCCTTTTGACTGGGCCAGCCTGGCCAGGGCATCGCGTCATCGAGCTTGGGTCGATGGTCAGCGCGGATGAAGTCGCGGAACAATTGGGCGAAGTCCTGAATCGCGACGTGAAAGCCTTTGCAGTCCCGCGTGCAGGGTGGGCGGAAGCGTTCGAGCAGTTCGGCATCCCGAAGGGCCACACCGGACCTGCCGAAGAAATGTTCGAGGCCGTGAACGCGGGATGGATGGACCTCGGAGCCGAGAATACGGAGCATGTAGCGGGTACGACGTCCGCACGCGATGTATTCGAGGCTGCACAGAACGCCGTGGCGGCGTGACCTGGGACGGAACCTACCACGCGTTTCACTTCTTCAAGTACTCCGAACGGTAACTGGCCGAAGCGCAGTACCGCTTCAATCGGCGCTTCGAACTCAAAGCGATGCTGCCTCGACTGCTGGTCGCGGCGGCGCGCCGCAAGCCATCCCCAGGCAGACATATCGGCGATCGTGTAGGTCTCGCCGACGATGGAATTTCGCCCTTCAAGATGATCGTTCAGCACCTGGTAGTGGCGCTCGGTTTCGCGTCGATAACGATTGACCGCATAATAGAGGCCCTCAGGCGCCGCATACTGGAAATGCACGGCCTGACCGGAGAACGGGCCGAGGCCGGAGGCGATGAAAAGAAGCCACGAAAGCAGTTCCGGCCGATCCTCGGGTTGCCCAGGAACTGGCCGGTCTTGTCGGCAAGGTAGATCAGAATTGCGGTGGAATCGAAGACGCGGGCTTCCTTCCCACCCGGCCCCTCGGTGTCGACGATTGCCGGAACCTTGCCATTCGGGTTGATCGCGCAGAAGGAAGACGCGTGCTGCTCGCCCTTGCTGGTGTCGACCGGGATCGCCCGTAGGGTACCCGCGAGGCTCGGCGAGCCATGGATGGCCGCGCCGGCCGCGACAAGACAGATCAGGCCGGCAAGGATCGTTGCATACGCGGAGAATTCACTGCCATCTGCCAGTGTGAGAATGCCGCTCTCTCTATAAGCGAGCGCGCCTTCGCCGAAGGGAGCGAAGACTGCGTCGCCATGCAGCTGAGCGCCGCCGGGCTGGATATCACGACGGAGCATCCATGCCCCGCGGAGGTTCTGCAGGATTTGCGCATCCGCCTTCGCGAGAGGACCACAGTCACGAGGGCACAAGCGCGCCTCTTTGGCGGACCGAAGCAAGCAGCAGCACGACGGACGCCGCCAGCAGAACTGCGTCCTTCAGTAGAAACTGCCCTGGTGCAGCCGAAATCGCAGGAAAGCCGCCGGCAGTCGGCTCCGCGACACCGGGGGTGGTGATGAAAAAGGTCAGCGTGATCAGATACGTCGCCGCTGACATCAGTGCGCCGAGCGCAGAGAAGAGTGGACGAAATGCACCAAGGATCAGAACGAGAGCGGTCGATAGCTCGATAACGCCGATGAAATAGCTCTGCCCCTGCGTCCCGAACATGCCCAGCCAACTCATGATCGGGCTGTGTTCGATAAACGGGGCGATACCATAGGCCTCGTACGCTGTGAACTTCATCGCGCCGAACCACAGAAATACGATCACGAGAGCCCATCTAAGCAGGGCGAGATCCTTCCGGTCGTGCTCGGGGACAAGAAATTCGTAACGGTCGAAAATGCTCATCTAAAACTCCTCAACAATGGGTCTCGTGGCAACGTCATGAACGATGTCTGTCGACCGGGCAGCGTTGTATTATATGCGCTGCGCATACAATAATAAGCGAGTGATGTCGAGTGGCTGTTGGCTCGCGCTTCGCTACCTCACGATGCCATCGGCATCGGCGATGCCTTTACCGAGCAAACGCGCGACCTCGCGGAATTTCGACTTGATGCGGCCGGCGCTCAAGTCGTCCGATGCGTCCAAAGCCGTTGATAGCGACCTTAACTGTCATTCGCGTCTCCTTTTGCTTCGCAGCTAGCCGCGCATCTGCGGTTTGCTCAGCGACCGCCCGGCGCACTTGAACCTTAAGCTCCGCCCGTCGGGCAATGAGATTGAAGGCATGGAACAACACCACTATGTATGCGCCGCGCATATACATATCCGTAGGCCTCACGAACGTCAACACGAAAAGCGAGAGCAGACGAGCTGGATGACGGCGCTGACGCGCGGTGATTCTCGGGCGCGACCTACGGCGATTCCCCCCGAGAGGCTTGCCCTATAGCCGCCAGGTATCAACGGTTCCGCGGCCTGGACGAGCCGGACCCGTTTTTTTCGGCGCGCTCGATCAGTCGAAATCCTCCGAAACCCTTTTAAAACAGAGCTTTTTCCATAACCCGCGCGGATGAAGAGGACCATGGTATGACTTGCTGTCTATGCTCCGCGCACATATAGATGTGGCAATGGATGGACCTCGAGATCGAAATATTTTCGGGGCGTTCGCACTCATGATCAGCGACGACATCGTTCGCGCTAGTTCATCGCGGGCGCCGGAAGCTGGACCCGCCGCCTCAGCGCTGGCGTTGCTCGCGCACAAGCCCGGGCTCTCGATCCGTATGCTTGCGGTCGGGGTGGGCCTTTCACATGCAGGGACCGTTCGCCTGGTGGATCGATTGGCGACCGAGGGAATGATCGAGCGTAGGGAGCACTCGACAGACGGACGCGCGCGATCCCTCTATCTTACTCCAGCCGGCAAGGTCGCGAGCGACGAGGTCCTGGCCTCGCGCGATCAAGTGATTGCCGAAGGGCTATCGATCCTTAATCCAGACGAACTGAAAATCTTATCGGACATCGCTGAACGCGTTCTCCGAAATCGCTTGGAAAAGCTCGAGCAGTCATACCGCATCTGCCGCCTGTGCTGCTACGAGGGTTGCACGAACTGCCCCATTGATGCCGAATTGTATGAGCGAGGTGTAGACCGCGAGAAGAGGGACGACGCGTAGAAGGGTCGCAATCGCGGCCTGTAGCGACACGTCGCGCTTTCGATTCCATTCGCCAGGTATTAAGACAGCATCTCCGACTTGCTCATTGACCTGATCTATCCAAGCGCCAGGTCGGGCGCGCGAAGTGGCAGCTATACGGCACACGATCACTGGTCGAAACCGTCATCTCCCGCATCAAGAGGATCAACGACGGCAAACTCACATCCCGCACATTCAGCGCCCAGCAGAACGAGATCGCCATTCACATCAAAATCGCCAACCGCAACATGCTGGTCGCAAGGCCAGTGTCCGAGCGCGTCCGCTGATCAGCCTACAAAGTCAAAGATCTAGGCGGTAGCCTCGTTGCATCAATGCCGTGGAGAACGGTCCCTTCGCACTTGCAGCAAAGATGAATGTAGGTTGGTGACCTTACGTTGTTGGACCCGGTTTCTCCGAGTGGCTTGGCCCGGGCCTATCCCCGGGACAACCTGTAAGCATCAAGGCCTATCCATAAGCGTTAATAGGTCCTGAGCCTACCTATCTAATTCGATCTCGGCGCATCTGTTGCCGAATTCAGGCAGGTCACTGATTAACTGAGCCTGTCGCCACCAGGCGCTCTGTTTACATATTGTCGCAGGCCTTGGTAGCTTCAGCTTTTTTCATGGCATCGGCTTCCGTGGCGGCTTTGTCCATACAGTCTTTCTTCTTGTCGGCCTTCATGGCATCGGCCGGTTTCATCGCGTCATCAGGTTTCATAGAATCGGCGGGCTTCATGGCATCGTCAGTTTTCATGGAATCTGCAGGCTTCATTGCGTCCTCGGCGCGGGCAGCGCCGCCGGCAAAAAGGGCCGTCGAAGCAAGCGCGAAGGCAAGGGCTGGAAGCGTCAGACGGGTAAGATTGGTCATGGTTGTCTCCTCTGGTTGAATGGCCCGCTGAGAGGCGGGCCGGTACATGCGGTGCCGCTTGAGCGGCCTTGCGCAATTTCTAATTGGTGGTGGCAGCCAGGATCGGTCCACCCTTTGGCGTTTGAACGAGGACAGCGGTGCGAAGGCTGCCCCTGGCAGTCGGCAGTGGCAGTACGACAGCTTTGCCCGTCCATGTGCCGAGCTTTGTCAGTGACTGCACGACATTGGCGTGCGGCAGGGTGCGTCCGGTATTTTCGCCTCGGGCGATCGGCACCTCAACGATCCCCGGCTGGAAGCGCACTAGCCATACATCGGCCTTTCCGCCAGGAGCCTCTCCCTTGCCAATCCTGATCTTGTTTGCGGCGAGAGATAACAGGGGCTTGTTGCCTGTGTGACTGCGGGAAATGAGTGCTTCGATGTCGGCAAGCCGGTTGCCTACCGTATCGACGGTTCCGTCCACGACGATCTGGGGCGTAAATGGTCCCGAGCGTCCCAAAGACGGCTCGTAAGAAATTTGACGGGTTGTAAACTCAGGTTTTGCGAAGCTGTCCTTCCAGCCGAGGTAGTCCCAGTAGGTCACACCAAAGCTCAGTGCCAATACGCCCGGACGGCCGGCGAGTTTTACCAGATTGGCGTTGGCGGGAGGGCAGGAGGAACAGCCCTGGCTGGTGAAAAGTTCGACGACAGTCAGAGGCTTCATTTTCGCGGACGCAGCGTCGCCGGCGGATATGGCGATCAGCGCGGCGGCATAGAGCACTTGTGCTCTCTTCGGGATCGGTAGTGACATCGACGGTCTCCTTGTTTCTGCCAGACCTTGCTTGGTATCGCCATGAACATCGCTCATGAAAATCATTCGCCGTGCACGGCGCAGATGTTACCGATCTGAGGGGTCACGGTTTCGTGACCCGCCTTTTATTTGGACAACTTTTAACGCGGCGCGTAACAAAGTCTGCCGTCGACCGAATACCGGGGAGTATCGATTGAGAGGTGCCGACGAAGCCGAACTTGCCCGTTTGCTGAGGGCGGCCATGAAAGGCGATGAAGCCGCCTATGCCTTATTCCTTGCCGAAGTTGCGGCGCGGGTTCGAGGTTTCGCCAGGCGAAGGACCTTCCAAGGCGGTGTAGATCCCGAGGATGTGGTGCAGGAGACGTTACTTGCGATCCATCTGAAGCGTCATACGTGGCGCCAGGACGCGGCCGTCTTGCCGTGGGTTCTTTCCATCGCACGCTTCAAGATGATCGATGCATTTCGCCGGCGCGGCCGCAGGGTGGAGGTCGATATAGCGGAATTTTCCGAGATACTGGCCGAACCGGAAAAGGAGACCGTCGGTCCGCGCGACATCGAGCGGGCCGTGGGAGGTTTAGCTCCGTCGCAGCGCGCCGTCGTTACTTCGCTGTCGATCAAGGGCCTCTCCATCGGCGAGACGGCCAGCGCGCTCGACATGACGGAAGCCGCGGTGCGGGTGGCATTTCATCGCGGCTTACGTGCGATCGCAAAGCGGTTTGGAAAGAGCTAATATGGAAACGCAGGAACTGATCAAGATGCTCGGAAAGGACGCGCGGGTAGCGGAACCATCGCTGGCCTTGATACTCCTGGGGGCTGTCGTCCTGTCGGGCATTATCGCAGCTTCCATATTCTTCGGCCTTATCGGCCCACGTCCGGACATTCACACTGCGGCAACGACCTTCCGGTTCCTACTCAAGTTTGTTGTCAACGGCACACTCGTCATTACCGCATTTGCCAGCGTGGTCGCACTGGCACGACCAGGCTGCCGGATGCGGTCCGGCCTTGCCCCCTTGCTGTTACTCGCCCCCGCCATTATTGCCACCGCCGTATTGGTCGAATTCACCATGGTCCCATCCGTTGAATGGTGGTCACGCTGGATCGGGACAAACAGCATCCCATGCATGACCCTGATACCCCTCATGGCCATCGGCCCGCTTGCGGTGATCCTGGCTGCGCTGCGATATGGTGCCCCGACGCGCCCGCGCCTTGCCGGCGCCGTAGCCGGCCTGCTTGCCGGTGGTATTGCGGCAACACTCTACGCGGCACACTGTCCAGACGATTCGCCCTTCTTCGTAGCAACATGGTACACGCTGGCTATCGCAATGCTCGCATTGCTTGGCGCATGGGTAGGAGGTCGGGTACTGCGCTGGTGAGTTCCGATCTTGCGTTCGTACAAAGCGCGAGGCTGGTCCCTCCCGATGGACGGTGGCGTGCCGGTGAATTCGATTCCGCTAGGCAGGGTACGAAGACACGGTTGGTGATGATTTTTCTCCCATGCCTGACAGGATGGCCGACCGGATTCACACTGGCGTTTTCTTCGCTCAAAGCGCCGAATGATCTTTAACCGCCTGCTCGAGCGCGGGCTTCAAGCCGACAAAGCGCTCATCGATCGCAGCGGGGTTTTCGCGATTGAGGGCAATCATCTGGGCGCGGGCCTCGCCGCCGCGGATCACCTCCAGAACATTACCCTCGATACCCTCGACGATCGCGTCGGCGACCGCCGAAGCCGGCTCGCGCGAGAAGCCGAGGTCCGGCCCGGCGCGGTTCGACTTCATCATCGGCGTGTCGGTGCCGCCCGGATAAGCGGTCAACACATGAATACCTTCGCCCTTCAGTTCGCGGCGCATCGCCTCCCCGAAGCGGGCAAGCCCCGCCTTGACGGCAGCGTAGGTCGCATAGAAAGGCGCGCCGACCAAGGCAATGCCGGATGAGATATCCACGATCATCGCGTCGCCACTCGCCCGAAGCGCCGGCAGGGCAGAGCGCGTCAGCAGGATCGGCGCCACGAGATCGACATCGATCATGGCCTGAAGGTCGGCCTCGGAGGTGTTCTCCAGACGCCCGGCCCGGACCCCGCCGGCATTGTTGACGAGAACGTCCAATCCGCCCAGCGCCTCGACGGCCTTGTCGAGCGTGGCCGCGCGTCCGTCCGACGTCGCCACGTCGGCGACGATGCCATGGATCGCAGAACCGCCCTCCCTGAGCTTCCGGACGGCAGCCGTGACGCCATCGGCGCGCCTGCCGCTGATTGCAACTTTCGCACCTTTGGCGAGGAGCGCCTGTGCGAGAGCATAGCCGATACCGCTTGATCCGCCCGTGATCAGGATACGCTTGCCTTCGATGTTCATGATTTTGCCTCGGCAATCTTGTCCTGCGTCCTTGTCTCGAAATCGCTTGCGTCATGACGCTCGTGCAACTGGCTGGACGGTTCGCCTGAGGTGCGGTTTACCTTGCGGCCACGATCGACGGCAGACCGTGCAAAGATCTGGTCGGCCCAACGTATGACGTTCTTGTAGTCCTGCACGGAGAGAAACTCGCCTGCGCCATACTGCCAGCCCTTCACCAGCCCGCCATACCAAGGCCAGATCGCCATGTCGGCGATGGTGTATTCGCCGCCCGCGACGAACTCATTGTCGGCAAGCTGGCGGTCGAGAACGTCGAGCTGGCGCTTAACCTCCATAGCATAGCGATTGATGGGATATTCGAGCTTCACGGGTGCATAGGCGTAGAAATGGCCGAAGCCGCCGCCGAGGAAAGGCGCCGAGCCCATCTGCCAGAACAGCCAGGACAGCGCTCCGGCCCGCATTGGTTGTTCCTTGGGCAAGAATGCGCCACCGAATTTTTCGGCCAGATACATCAGGATTGCGCCGGATTCGAATACCCGGATCGGGGTGTCACCGCTGCGGTCCATCAGCGCCGGGATCTTCGAGTTTGGATTGACCTCGACGAAGCCCGAACCAAACTGGTCTCCCTCGCCGATCTTGATCAGCCAGGCATCGTATTCGGCTCCCTTATGGCCGATGGCCAGAAGCTCCGCCAGCATGATCGTCACCTTCTGGCCGTTCGGTGTACCCAGCGAATAAAGCTGCAGCGGATGCTTGCCGACGGTCAGCTCCTTTTCGTGGGTCGGACCTGCTATCGGCCGGTTGATGCTGGCGAACTGGCCGCCACTGGGCTTTTCCCAGGTCCAGACTTCGGCCGGCGTGTATTTGGCATTGTCGGTCATCGTGCAGTCTCCGGAGAATTGGCTTACGCAGCAGGAGAATAATTGGACGGGAAGAGGGCGCGACGGGTCTCCTCGTCGTTGACCTTTTTGAAGGCGTGGTCCTTGCCGACTTCGCGTGCGCGGGCGGCGGCAGGACGCGCATCAACGGTCTCGAACAGGCGTTTCAGGTTTGGGAATGAGCCAAAAGGAGTTTCCGTTCCCTTGAGGACGCGCGAGGCGCGGTCGAGCCACCCCCAGGCAGACATATCAGCGATCGTGTAGGTCTCGCCGACGATGAAATTTCTCCCTTCAAGATGATCGTTCAGCACCTGATAGTGGCGCTCTGCTTCGCGGCGATAGCGATTGACCGCATAATCGAGGCCCTCAGGCGCCGCATACTGGAAATGCACGGCCTGACCGGAGAACGGGCCGAGGCCAGAGGCGATGAAAAGAAGCCACGAGAGCAGTTCCGGCCGGTCCTCGGGTTTGCCCAGGAACTGGCCGGTCTTGTCGGCAAGGTAGATCAGAATTGCGGTGGAATCGAAGACGCGAGCTTCCTTCCCACCCGGCCCCTCGGTGTCGACGATTGCCGGAACCTTGCCGTTCGGGTTGATCGTGAGGAAGGAAGGCGCGTGCTGTTCTCCCTTGCTGGTATCGACCGGGATCACCTCGTAGGGCAGGCCCGCATCCTCAAGAAAGAGGGCGATCTTGGCCGGGTTCGGCGTCGGGTGAAAATAGAAGCGGATCATGGGGGTTCCTTCAGGGTTGCGGGCGGGGGGAGGCGGTGCGGCTGGATGCCAGCAGCACACCGATGACGATAACGGCGATTGCGGCGCATTCGGCCGGGGACGGTATTTCGCCGAGAATGGGGATGGCGAGGATCGATGCGGCGGCGGGCACGAGCGCGATGATGGCGGTGGTGGCGGAAGCACCGAGAATGGAAATGGCGCGATTGAAAGTGACGATCGCGACGCCGCTCATCAATACGCCCTGATATGCCACCTGAAGCGCGATCTCGTTCATGGAGGCGTGATCGAGACGACTTAGGCCGAACAGCAGGTAGACCGGCAGGAACAGGGCGGCCGACCAGATGCAGATCAGGCTTGCGGCCTGTATCGGTGTCAGCCCGCTGCGGCGAAACAGCAGTGTATAGAGCGCCCACATGGCGCCGGCTGCCGCCAATGCGCCGATACCCGCGAGGCTCGGCGAGCCATGGATGGCCGCGCCGGCCGCGACAAGACAGATCAGCAAGGATCGTTGCATAGCCGAGCCAACGCACCCGTCCTTGCCGCTCCTTCAGGAAAGCCCAGGCGAACACGCCGACAAAGATAGGCATCATCGTTGGCGCGATGGAGGCCGCTTCAGCGGCGGAGGTCAGTTTAAGCCCGAGTGCCACGAGCAGCACGAATGGCATTCCCCATAGCAGCGAGAACAACAGACCCTCGCCCCAGTCCGACAGGGACAGTCGTGAGCCCCGGCGTAAGAGGGCAGGCGCCAGCAGGAGGGCTCCGATGCCGAAGCGTAGCGCGGTGATGTCCCAAATCCGCAACTCGCGGGTGACGCTGAAGCGTGTCACCACGAACCAGCCGGAAAAGATCGCGACCGACAGGGCAGCCCAACCCAAGCCGATGATTCGTGAGCGATCCAACCATTGCCGCGAGGCGGGTATCGCGGATGTCGGTGCCGCTGCTATGGCTGGATCGCTGGCCATGGCCTAATAGGCCTTTGGGTGCTGCGGGTCGCGTGAAGTTACAGGCCGGTCAGACGGAGCCGTCCTCCTATTCGCAAAAAAGCGAAAATGCTGCGGGTGCGATCCCATCGTGGCATCCTTTGGACATGAGGCCAACACGTTACGTCCGCCGCTTGAGTTTTAGTTCGACTGTTCTAAAATGCATCCGCAAGCCAGTTATGGCAAGATGCCGGGCGCGGATATTTTTGGGATGGCGGTGAGATGGCGAGACCACGGGAATTCGATGAAGAAGCCGTGCTCAATGCTGTGGTGGAGTGCTTTTGGCGCCGAGGTTATGAGGCGACATCCGTCCGCGGCCTTATCGACAGGACCGGAATCACCGGCGCCAGCCTCTACAATGCCTTTGGCGACAAGCGTGCGCTCTTCGAGAAAGCCTTGAACCATTATGTCGAAGACAGTGTCGCCGAGCGTATTCGGCGCTGCGAAAAGCTGACGCCGCGCGAAGGCATCGGCGCTTTTTTCGCGGAAGTCCTCAAACGCTCGCTGGCCGATCCCGAACACAAGGGATGCATGCTCGTCAACGCCGCGCTCGATGCCTCGCCGCATGACAAAGATTTTCGGGAAACCGTGGCTGCGATGCTCAGGCGTATCGAGGTATTCTTCCTCGCTAGCGTCCAAGCCGGTCAGGCCGACGGTACGGTCACCTCATCGATACCGGCCGAAGACCTCGCCAGACATCTTCTCGGCGTCCTGATAGGGGTGCGCGTGTTGGCGCGGGTCAGGCCTGAGCGCGAACTGCTGGAAGGCGTCGTGGCGCCGGCCCTGGCCCTTCTCGATGACACGGCAGGACCTAACGTGCCGAGAACCAGTGTTAAGCGCAGTGGCTAACGCTGTTCGCTGAACCCAATACCGAGTTTCAATGCGGCCGCCGCCGCGCCCGCCGGCCATTGAACACATATCCGCAACGGTTCTTCCCCGAAGCTGGCGGCGTTCTCCACCACTCGTGGGTGTGGAGATGATAGAGTCTGAGCGCGCGCGTTTCGGCGTGTGCTCCCAGCACAAAACAGATCCCGGAGGCCATGCTCGGCGTTCCGAAAATTGAACCATTGTCCTCTGCTTTATTGGCTGCCACCGCATAGTGGAGACCATTCAAATCGGACTTCAGATCGTCGTGCCGACTAGCACCACTTTGAGCACGCTTCACACATGCTCGTGAGCTTCTCCTCTTATAGAATTCCGAATACTTCCATCGGGCAATCGTCGCAGAGCAGTTCGTTGCAGAACCGACAGATGGTGAGCGCCGATGTGGCATCCTGGGGGAGTTTGCCGACCATGTATCCGGGCGATACGTTCCAATGCGGCTTGCTCGTCTAGCGAAGTCCATCGAGCATCGAGGCCAGCGTCGTGCGGCGCCGTTTCAACAGGGCAACTCGCTGATCCCGGCCCGCAGCGGTAAGGTTCAGTGCCAAGGCACGGCGATCATGGGACGCCGGATTTGGCTCCTCTACTGGTTACCGTACGACCGATATGCATCGGCGAGCGACTCCGCGCTGGATAGGAAAAGATAGAGACTCTTGACGATAGGGTTCTTCGTCAGGTCGATCGGAATACGCCGCGTCATGCGCAGCGGAAGCATGGCCTGATCATATATTGGTCAGTCGGCCTTTGAGGAACGGTGCGGCGCTGCCACAGGAGCAGGCAATCACCGATACGATGCTCACGCCGACCACCGTGTGAATATCGACGCCGAACAGCAGGATCAGGATAGGCACGATGAAGATGCCGCTCGCCATGCCGAGCACGCCACCAAGCGCACTTGCCCCGAATGCGGCAACGAAAAGCCAAAGGATGGTCGCTGGTTCCATGACATGTCCTGCTCGGCTGGCGACCGCGGCCGGGTCGCCAGGGGTTATGGCTTGCACGGGACAAGTCCGAGCAGCGTGGTAGCGTGAAAATCAGTCCTTGAACAAGTGGGTTGCATGGGTGATGGCGCCGCCAGCGCGGATCGCGGCCGCGACTACGGCAGTCTCGGCCATCTGGGCGTCTGTCGCTCCGGCATCTCGGGCGGCCTTGGTGTGCAGTTCGAGGCAATAGGGGCACTGTGTCGTCAAAGCGACGGCGACGGCAATCAACTGTTTTTCTTGGACCGTCAGAGCACCTTCGGCAAAGGCGGCTTTATCAAACGCCCAGAACGCCTGCATTGCGTCGCTCGCACCTGCGTCCAGCTTCTTGAGCTTGCTCAGATTTTTCATATCAAACATGGAAAACTCCTATTCACTTGTATGCGTCACGCATATCTTTTTAGAAGAGTGGCACGGATGAGGCAATGACGAATGGCTCAATCTTCAGAAAGGTTGATCAACTTATTTGGAGCACTGGCCCTTGGGGTTACCGATCGGATCCGCCAAGCGGCCCTGGAGGATTATCCGCTCGGCGATAAGACCGCCGCGGCCCTTGTCGTAATCGGCCCTTCCCCCGGCCTGTCCATCGATCAGCTCGGCCATATCCTGCGGCTTTCGCATCCTGGCACCGTGGGTCTTGCCTGTGCCGGAAGGACCAAGGGCGATGACGTTCTCGCGGCGCTCGATCCATTCGCAGCGCGCCAGTTCCAGGACCTGCATCTTGTTGAGCTTGGGAAAGGCGGCGAAGTCGAAGCTGTCGAGGCTTTTGACGACAGGGAACTTGGCCGCCTTGATGCGGCGTTCGACCTTGCGTCGATCCCGTTCGATCATCTGCGCGATGCCGCGGGCGTCGTTGCGGTCGGTCTTGTTCACCTGAGCCTTGAGAAACGCCTTGGCATGGCGGGTCTCGATACAGATTAGCACGCCACCTGCTTGGCCGCTCAACTCATCAGAAGGCTGCCTGGCGCGAACGATCGTGATGGGGGGCGCCCCCCGACGGCTGCTGATGCTGAAGCAATCTGTGAGGCAGAACTGCGCCCCACGATGCGTTTCGTCGCTGTGAAAAGCGGCATTGGTGCAACGAGGCTACCGCATAGATCTTTGACTTTGTAGCCTAATCAGCGGACGCGCTCGGACACTGGCCTTGCGACCAGCATGTTGCGGTTGGCGATTTTGATGTGAATGGCGATCTCGTTCTGCTGGGCGCCGAATGTGCGGGATGTGAGTTTGCCGTCGTTGATCCTCTTGATGCGGGAGATGACGGGGAACAGTAACGCGGTACAGGTTGAAGCTGACAATGTCGGCTCCGGCCAACTCCCTGGCAAACAGGCTGTTGCGACGTCCGTCCTCGGATCGCCGGACGATCAAGCCGAAACGCCGGCCTTCGTAAACGCCTTCGCTGTATCCCTCCGCAAGCTTCTCGAAAGCTGCGTCGAACTCGGCATACTCCACTTCATTCCACCAGTATTGATCCAACAGACGCGCAGCGCGTCGGCCCGTGGCAGAAACGAAGTCGGCATAGGCAAGGCCTTCGCCGAAGCTCGGAAAACGGAAAGAAGCTTGTGCCGCTAGCCACCGTAGCGCTCGGTTTTGACAATGGAGGGGTCTAAACCGGCCAGCAGCGCGCCATCGGTCGCGATGTTGACGAAACCGTTGGACCCGCAAACGAATACTTGCGTGGGCCATCGGGTAAGCCGCGCTAGAATTTCTCGGACCATCACGCCGTCGATCCGTCGCGCAAAGTCCGATGCGCGGATCGGTCTCTCGCGCGTAATTGCCAGCGCCAAGACGAACGCCGGATCGCTAATTTCGAGGGAATGAAGCTCTTCTGAAAAGAGAACGTCTTCAGCGGTTCGAGCGGACAGGAGTAGCGCTGTCGGCACCAACTGGGCCAGTGCGCGACGCTGCCGGATCATTGCCATCAACGGCACGAGGCCGGAGCCTGCCCCGATCAACAGCACTGCGTCTATCGCAGGTTCAGGCCATAGGAAATGGCCGCCGAGCGGACCACGAAGCTCGATTTCGTCGCCGATCGCCGCGACATCGTGAAAGAACGGCGAAACTTCGCCATCCGGCAAGCGCTCGATAGCGAGCTCGACGGTCGGGGACGAGATTGCCGATGACGCGATCGAGTAACTGCGCATCGCACTGTAGCCATCAGGCGCAGTCAGTCGGACATCGACGTGCTGACCTGCAATGTGCGCGAACGGTTTGCTCAACCGAAGGAAGAAGCTCTTGATACTCGGGGTTTGCTGGACGATTTCGTCGATCACGCATGACTGCCACGCGATTTGCGCGCCGTTTTCAGTCATTGGTGTATCGCTGCTCGCGCCACGGATCGCCGTAGATGTGATAGCCATGCAGCTCCCAGAAGCCCGCCTCGTCACGTGTGGTGAACTGCAGCGCATTCACCCACTTGGCGGACTTCCAGAAGTAAAGGTGCGGAACCAGAAGGCGCGCCGGGCCTCCATGATCGCGCGGAAGCGGCTTGCCCGCATAGTTGAGGGCGACCATCGCTTTTCCCGAGAGCAGATCCGCAAGCGGGACGTTTGTCGAATAATTATCGTAGCAGTGCGCCAAGACGAAATCGGTGGGCCGATCGAGCCCTGCATCTGCAAGGATGTCTTCAACGAGTACGCCCTCCCAAACGGTATCCAGCTTGGACCAAGAGGTAACGCAGTGAATGTCTCTGGTCACCTTGGTCTTCGGTAGGGTGTTGAACTCGGCCCAATTCCACGCTTTGACGGGCTTCGGACCGATCTTGATGGTGAATTTCCAGTTGGAGGGCTCGACGCGCGGCGTGGGACCGGCCGTCAGAACGGGGAAGTCCTCCACGAGATGCTGACCCGGCGGAATCCGATCGGACTGGTCACCGCCTGAGCCGCGGCCTATGAATCCTCTGGTGACCATGGTGAACTCCCTTGCTTGTCACGACAGACCGCGACCGGCTTCATTTCAGGATCTTGCGCAAGACCTTTGCACGTATCGCCGCCGAACGGACCGATTGACTGAAACTTAAATTTCCTGATGCGCCATTAGGATCGCTACGATCTCGCTCAGTATGAGCCGTGATGATCGAACATAGACTATAGCGTCAGGCCAATATGATTTCCCAATATCCTGTCGCTATAGTTTTCATAGCTTCACATCAGCATTGCAGCACATAGGCGCGGGCCGCCCGTCACTCCCATTCTTTGGCTGCCATGCCTCCGAGCTACGTAAGCGCGACCCATGACTGACGGCGGTAAGGTATGGAAATTATGTCGCTCCGCTATTGGAAATAGCTACCCGCATACCTTCATAGTGTGATGCGAAAAATCTTTGAACCCCGAGTATAGTTCGGAAGAATGTCGATCTGATCGATAAAGACGTCAGGATACTGGGCGCAAACAAGGTCGGAGTTCACGTGCCGTCGCGACGTGCGATCACCGAGCTTCTGCATCGGAATTGGAGGATCAGATGAGCGTGGCCGAACGACAAGCGCCTGAGCTGCGGGTGCAGAAATGGATTGGCGAGGATGGAGAAAGCATTGCGCCGCTCAAGCTGTCGGATTTCGGGACCGGCCCAAAGATCTTGTTCGCCTTCCAGCACTGGTGTCGGGGCTGCCATTTGCATGGGTTTCCGACGCTGCAAAGGCTGCATGGCGCTTTGCGTCCCAAGGGCGTGGGGTTCGCTGTGGTCCAGACCGTTTTCGAAGGAGCGCATGAGAACACCTTCGAGAAGCTGCGCGTGAACCAGCTCAAGTATGAGCTTCCTGTCGCTTTCGGTCATGACGAGCCACCGGTCGGCGCGAGGCTTCCCACATTCATGGAAGATTACGGCACCCGAGGAACGCCTTGGTTCACGGTTATCGATGCTGGCGGCCGAATCGTTTTCTCGGACTTCCATCTCGACGCGGGCCGGCTAGTGAAGGAACTGGAGTTATCATAACCAGTGCGGCGTTGGCTCATCCTGATGCCACCCATTTCGTGATGCTCGCCATAGGCTTTGCCGGCGGCATCTATACGCTGCCGATCCTCACAGCCTCTCAAGCGTCGGACACAGCAGCGCTTCAGATTGTCAAGACTGAAGCGCTCTACGCAGGGAGCCTTGTTCGCAATCTCAAAGGCAGCGACCTGCTTCATTGGGGGAAGGCGAAATCCGGGTCTCGCGCAATCTGATCGCACACCTGGGACGTCTCGCCCGGCGCGATCAGCGCTATGATGTCCTTCTACTTTGCGCGTCTACTTTGATTTGATGCCGTTGCCAAAATAGTAGGTCCGATCGGTTGCGTCCCTAAGGTCGGTGGGGCTGATCGTCAGTTCCCCCTCTGCCGGGCGGCGAACGTCGCGCTGCGTCGCGACCCAGGCATCGGCAGACTGGAGTGTCGAAAGCACGCTTTCGGCGCCCTTGACGAGATAGTGGCCGGGAATAATCGCCTTGGGACGATATCGCGCCTTGATCGCCTCAATATCCTCATAGGTGAGGATGTGCTGCGAGTCGTCGATCGGCAGGATCATGACGTCGGCGTTCATCAAGTAGCGGTCCAACGCGGCCGGCGGCACAGGCCGGTTGTCACCCCAATCGACAATACGTAAGCCGCCAGTCTCGATAAGCTGAAGCGTGTTGTCGAAGGCAAGCGGGTTGTCCGGCGGGCAGAAACTCGCACCGAGCTCGCCCGCGAGTTCGTCCCATTTTACGTCGCCTTCCGAATGGCACTGATGCTTGTCGGCAAGCCCGGTTATTTTCACATCGCCCAATGCAAACACCCCAATCGGACGTTCGAGCACCATGAGAGCGTGCGGTCGTTGGACCGCATCGTGATCAAAATGCGCGTGCGTGGATATGACCAGGTCGACGGGAACCTCGGGGAACTCGTACGGGAACCAATGGCCCCAAGCGCCGCTCGGGTCGTTTCGCCAAGGGTCTAGCAAGACCGTGATGCCGCTCGGCGACGTGATCTTGAAGGCCATGTGCGCATAAAACTCGATCTTGACCGAACCCGCCTCGGCCGGGTCGCCGCCGCGCGTCTGCGCCGCGATCAGCGCATTGTTGTTCTCGGGAAACTGGTAGCCGCGCGAACCTTCAACGACTTGCGCCAGCGCCGGACTGCTCGCCAAGAGCAGGAGGCCGGTCATAAGATGTCTGATCATGGTTCTATGTTCCTTTATGGTATTGCATGGCGGCTCCTGTCGGCGGCGACGCGCGGACAGGAGCCGGCACGGGGGAAGTGACAGCTATAGCCGCCCGGCCGCTTCTCAAGATATCCTGGTGGTCCGGCTCGGCCTCCCAGAAATCGCCGACCGGCTCGACCTCGGTGACCACCTTGCCATCCCACAGCCCGGAGGCATCCACATCGGCGATCGTATCCTCGGCGAAGCGCTTCTGCTCCTCGTCGACGTAATAGATGCCCGACCGGTAGGAGAGCCCACGATCATTGCCCTGGCGGTTCTTCGTCGTCGGATCGTGGATCTGGAAAAGTATTCCAGGATGTTCCGGTAGCTCGTCACCGCCGGGTCGAAGACGATCTCGATCCCCTCGGCATGCGTGCCGTGATTGCGATAAGTGGCGTTCGGAACATCGCCGCCAGTGTAACCGACACGAGTCGAGACGATGCCGGGCTGCTTGCGAATTAGGTCCTGCATGCCCCAGAAACATCCGCCTGCGAGAACAGCGCGCTGATGCATGTTAAGCCTCCTCTACCTGATCGAGATATTCGCCGTATCCCTCGGTCTCCATTTCGTCGCGTGGGATGAAGCGAAGGGACGCTGAGTTGATGCAGTAGCGCAGACCGCCGCGGTCGGAAGGACCATCCGGGAACACGTGGCCGAGATGGCTGTCGGCGTGTATCGACCTGACCTCCGTCCGGATCATGCCGTGTGCGCTGTCCCGCACCTCGTTCACGTTTGCCGGAACGATCGGCTTGGTAAAGCTGGGCCAGCCAGTACCCGAATCGAACTTGTCCGTCGAAGCGAACAGCGGCTCTCCCGACACTATGTCGACGTAGATGCCAGGCTCCTTGTTGTCGTTGTACTCTCCCGCGAAGGGCCTTTCGGTGCCCGACTCCTGGGTAATCCGGCGTTGCTCGGGGGTCAGGCGGTCAACTGCCGTCTGTGACTTTTCAAACTTCATGATAGTCTCCAATACTTATTTAGAGAGCCAGACACGCTGCCGTTTATTTTGTCAGTCATTGCGTTGACTATCGCAGTGCGCCTTAGATTTATCCAATACGCTGTGCGTATAGTTTCCATAGCGCCGAAGCTCTTCATGTCGTGATTCAGTTCCACTCGTACCGGGCTGCCAGCTGCGCGATCTTCCGTATCTCGACCGTTGCCGTGGAGCCGGATACGGTCGCGATCACGACTTCGCGCTCCAAGACAAATCCGTCGATCGGCCGAGTGACGAGGCCGTGCACCGTGGCCGATCGTTCCGGAAGAATGCATATGGCGTGGCCGTCAGCGACGACCCGTTGCACCCAGTCCTCGCGATCTGATCGAAAGCGGGGTTGCATGAGCAAGTCCCGTCGCTCGAAGTGATCGAGGATCTGATCGCGAAACTCGCATTTCAGGCGATCGACGAAAGGAAACTCGAGCAGGTCTTGGCCGCGCACGATCTCACTGGCAGCCAAGGGATGGTTTGCAGAACAGCCGAGCACGAAGCGCTCCCGAAATAGAGGACGCACATCCAGCTTGCGTTCCGGTCTTGTTTCACGCGGCAGGATGCACGCGTGGTATTTTCCTGAAAGCACCTCCGATGTGTCCTCGTTCGACTGGAGCGAGTGCAGCTTGATTTCGATGGATGGCATCTCCGCTAACGCGCTCTCCAAAAACGCCGTAAATTCCTTTGGTCCGACGGTGGGCGCGACGGCGACATCCAGCACGCGGTGCCCCCCCATCGCCCAGTTCTCAGAGTGATTGCGCACGCTCTTCATCGCGACCACCATGCGCTGAAATTCTGCCTCGACGTCCTGGCCAAGGCCAGTCAGGCGGCTGTTCTTCCCGTCGCGATAGATCAGTGGCCCGCCAAACTCATCTTCCAAGCGGCGGATCGCGCGGGTTAGACTTGGCTGTGACACACCGCTCAAGCGAGCTGCTGCTGTGAAATTCAGCGTCTCGGCCAAGTTGATGAAATAGCTGACTTGATTGAGTTCCATAGTCCTTTGGCCCATGCGCCTGACTGATGCCTCTTCCGTGAGACCGCCTTCGGAAAGCAGTTCGCAGAAGTATGCTCGGCGCATATAATCATGGGCTAGGGGCTTGTCTATATGCGCCAAGCATATAGATGATCTCCTGAGGTGACGACTACTGGTTGGCGGTGCGCTCCGCTCAGCTCCGTCGAAGGTTCTGAGAGCGCAACCGCCAAGCCGCGTGCTGGAGGTTCGATGGACATGGCAGAAACAACATTCACGTTTGCTAGTGGGGCTGGCTCTCAGCTTTCCGGGCACCTCGAGCCGCCAGAGGGGACGCCGCGGGGTTGGGCGATTTTCGCCCACTGCTTCACCTGCGGGAAGGACAGTCGCGCCGCCGTTCACATCTCGCGCGCGCTGTCGCGTGCGGGCATCGGGGTCTTGAGGTTCGATTTCGCCGGAACCGGGATCAGCGGTGGGCCGGGGGAACCTGTGAGCTTCGCGTCGGACGTCGAAGACCTTCGGGCAGCCGCACAGGCTATGACTGCGGCGGGTATGAGCCCTTCCCTCCTCGTGGGGCACAGTCTGGGTGGTATGGCTGCAATCGTAGCCGCGGCAGACCTGCCAGACATTGCCGCAGTGGCGACGATCGGCGCGCCTGCCGACCTCCAGCATATCTTGCGCCTCTTCCGACCGGATGATCTCGACACTATCGCAAGCGAGGGCGAGGCCTCGGTGGAGATCGCCGGCAGACCCTTCCTCATTCGCCGCAGCCTCCTACAGGCAATTGAAGGGATCGACGTCGAGAAGGCCATTGCCTCTCTGCGACGTCCGGTCCTGGTCATGCATTCTCCACTAGATCAGGTGGTCGGCATCGACCACGCGTCGCGCATATTCATGGCGTCCAGGCATCCTAAAAGCTTCATCTCGCTCGACACGGCGGATCACCTTCTCACCGACGTTGCAGACGCGAACTACGCTTCTGCTATGGTGGCTGCATGGGCAAGCCGCTTTCTCCCACCGCTCACCACGGATCTTCCGCAGGTCGAGATTGCCAATGGTGTCGTTGCCACCGAAACTCTTGAGGGGACGTTCCAGCTCAAGGTTCGCAGCGGCGAGCACACTCTGTTCGCCGATGAGCCAGCATCGGTCGGTGGTCTCGGAACCGGTCTCTCCCCTTACGAACTGTTATCTGCCGGTCTAGCAGCCTGCACGGTGATGACAATGCGTCTCTACGCGAACCGCAAGGGCTTTCCGCTCGAACGGGCGAGCACGACCGTGCGGCACGAGAAAGTGCCGGACATGATGCCGCCGGATAGGTTCACCCGCACCATCGTGCTTGATGGACCTTTGGACGATGATCAGCGCGCTCGGATTCTTGAGATCGCAGACCGCTGTCCCGTGGATCTGACCCTTGTACGAGGCTCGGATGTCCAGACCGAACTCTCTAGCGCCAGTAAGGCCGCCGATCCCAAGAGGCTGGCTTGACCTTGGCGCACACTGAGAAAGGCGAACGGACTGTGAGCCAATCAGCTACCGGCAATACGGCGGCCGCAACAGAGCGAGCGATTCTCGCAGGCGGCTGCTTCTGGGGCATGGAGGATTTGCTGCGCCGAGCCAGGGGAGTCGTATCGACGCGTGTCGGTTACATAGGCGGTGAAATGTCTGATCCGACCTATGCGAGCCATTTTGGCCATGCGGAAGCGGTGGAAGTTACCTTCGACCCTTCCGTTCTCAGCTATCGCTCCCTCTTGGAGCTCTTCTTCCAAATCCACGATCCCACGACCTACGAGCAACAGGGCAGCGATGTCGGTCCGAGCTATCGATCGGCGATTTTCTATACCACCGAGGTGCAGATGGAGGTCGCCTTGGCGACCATCGCCGAGATCGAAGCATCAGGTTGCTGGCCTGGCCCGGTCGTGTCGGAAATCAATCCGGAAGAACCCTTTTGGGAGGCGGAGCCAGAGCACCAAAAATACCTAGTGCGCTATCCTGGGGGCTATAGCTGCCACTTCGCGCGCCCGACCTGGCGTTTGGAACGATCAGTTCGGTGAGCAAGTCGGAGATGCCCTCTTGGTTCACGAGGAATAGGGTCGCAAGCGCGAAGCGCCGCTACGGGCCGGACTATTGCCATGATGCCTGAGTTCATGATCGCTGGCCTTTGGGGTCTGTTGTCGGGCAGCGGACTTCTGGTTGGAGCGCTGCTGGCAGAGGCAATGGTTCTCCCAAGCTTTCGAGAAGGCGCCGCCGTTCATCGGCCTGATCACGGTTGTGGGCTTTCTGGCGGCTTATCTTATCGCTCAGCATTGAGCTGCCGCAATTGCGAACCTCCTACGCGTCGTCGTTCTTCTCGCGGTCTACACCTCGCTCATGCAATTCGGCATCGATGGGGCAGTTCGCGCAGCCCTCGTAGCAGCACAGGCGGCAGATGCGGTATGAATGCTCGAGGTTTTCCAAGCGATTGCGCAGAACGCGTTCAGCGATGTCGCATAAGATTTTCAGTTCGTCTGGATTAAGGATCGATAGCCCTTCGGCAATCACTTGGTCGCGCGAGGCCAGGACCTCGCCGCTCGCGACCTTCCCGGCTGGAGTAAGATAGAGGGAACGCGTGCGCCCGTCGGTAGAATGCTCCCTACGCTCGATCAATCCCTCAATCGCCAATCGATCCACTAGGCGAACGGTCCCTGCATGTGAAAGGCCCACCCCGACCGCAAGCATGCGGATCGAGAGCCCGGGCTTGTGCGAGAGCAACGCCAGCGCTGAGGCGGCGGGTCCAGCTTCCGGCGCCCGCGATGAACTAGCGCGAACTATGTCGTCGCTGATCATGAGCGCGAGCGCCCCGAAAATATTTCGATCTCGATGTCCATCCATTGCCACATCTATATGTGCGCGGAGCATAGACAGCAAGCCGTTCCCTTCTCCTCCATGGATCATTACTTATGCGGGCACCGTTAAGTTTACAGTGCCGCTCGGGCAGCACCGCAGGACTATCGCGAGTGCGTGGTAGAATATCGAGCTCAGATAATCTGCACGCACCCTGCCGGGCCGTTTGGCCGACAGGGGGCGCAGCTATCAGTTGTTCAAGAATTCAACGATCGCATCGGCGATTTCACTGGCATGCGTTTCGAGTGCGAAATGCCCCGTATCGACAAAGCGGACCTTTGCGTCCGGCAGGTCCCGCTTGAACGCTTCGGCGCCGGGCGGCAGGAAGAAGGGGTCGTTCTTGCCCCAGATCGCGAGCAGCTTTGGTTGGTGCTCGCGAAAATACGCTTGGAAGGCCGGGTAAAGCGCGACGTTGCTTGCGTAGTCGAGCATCAGATCGAGCTGCACCTCGTCTGCGTCCGGCCGCTCCATATACCAGATATCGAGCGCGATTCCATCCGGCGAAATGGTCGCCGGATCGGCCACGCCATGCTCATATTGCCAACGGATGGATTTGGGTGTCAGCATTTCGCTCAGCGCCTGCCTGTTGGCGTCGCTCGGATCGCGCCAGTAGCGTTCGATCGGATTCCAGCCGTCGCTCAGCCCCTCCTTATAGGCGTTGCCGTTTTGCGAGATGATCGCCGTCACGCGCTCGGGATGGGCCATCGCAAGACGTAGGCCGACTGGCGCACCGTAATCAAAGACGTAGACCGAGAACCGATCGAGGCCGAGCACCTGCGTGAAACGCCCGATGATCTTGGCGAGGTTTTCGAAGGTGTAGGTGAAGCTGCTCCGCGCCGGCAATGCCGAGAGCCCAAACCCCGGCAGGTCGGGCGCGACCAGATGGAAGCGGTCCGCCAGCAGCGGGATCAGATCGCGGAACATGTGGCTGGACGTGGGAAAGCCGTGCAGCAGCAGCAAGGTCGGCTTCGAACGATCTCCTGCCTCGCGGTAGAAGACTTCATAGCCGTCGACGTCGATTGTTCTATAGGCGGGATGGGTCATATGCGTGCTCCATGGTTGCCGAACGCCTGGCGTCCGGGTTGATAATCGTGAGGAATATGAAAGCGCGACCGGACTAGAAACCGAGGTCGCTCAGACCGCGGTGATCGTCAGGACGTCGGCCGAGCGGCCAGTGGAAACGACGATCGGCATCACGGATCGGCGTATGGTTGATGCAGGCCAGACGGCGACGCATCAGACCCTCGTCGCTGAACTCCCAGTTTTCGTTGCCGTAGGAGCGAAACCAGTTGCCGCTGTCGTCGTGCCATTCATATGCAAACCGCACCGCGATGCGATTGTCCTGGAAGGCCCAGAGCTCCTTGATGAGCCTGTAGTCCAATTCGCGCTGCCATTTGCGTTCGAGAAAGGCGGCGATGGCCTCCCGGCCCTGGAGGAATTCGGCGCGGTTCCGCCAGAGGCTGTCGATGGTATAGGAGCCTGCGACCCTAGCGGGATCGCGGCTGTTCCAGCCGTCTTCGGCAAGCCGGACTTTTTCGAGCGCGGTTTCAATCGTGAAGGGCGGCAGCGGCGGGCGCTGAATGTCCATTATCGTTCTCCTTGGGAGGTGAGCCGCGCTTGCAGGGCGGCGTTCTCGGCTTCGAGTTGCGCGAGGCGCTGCTGGAGCGGTCGCACCGCTTCCGCCACCTCGGCTTCCGTAAAGCGCGGAGTGATGTGCTGCGGACAGTTCCAGTCGAAGGCTTCGAGTCGCAGCCGAAAGATGCGTTCTGCCTTCGCCCGATAATCGGGAATGGCAACGAGCTTGCTCAGAATGGGATCGGCGTCGAGCGCAATGACCTCGACATGCGCGTAGATCTTCAAGCGGGCACGATGGGTGTAATCCATCAGGAACAGGCAGGCACGATCATTCGAGGCGACATTGCCGACGCTGATATATTGACGATTGCCACGATAATCAGCGAAGGCCAGCGTGCGATCATCGACCAGCCTGAGAAAGCCAGGCGGGCCACCGCGATGTTGCATGTATGGCCAGCCGGTCTCGGATACCGTAGCCATGTAGAAGCTGTCGCGGGCCGCGATGAAGGCGGCCTCGCCGTCAGTCAACCGATCGAACTCGCGATCCCCTTTGAAATCCTGCCAAACGTGATCGGCACCCATCTCTGCCTGGGCAGCGCGGACGCTCGGTGTCACAGCAATATCTAGGAAGCTATAGGACATGACAGGTTTCCAGTTCGAGAAGTGGGCGGGCCGAGCGGAGGTCACGCGGCCCGCCAAGGCCGTCAAGCGGCTGCGGCGTTGACCTCGACGACGGGGAAGTCGATTTCGGTCTTGGCAACCTCGTTCAGGAAGTTGGTGAAGCTGTTCTCGGCGACTAGCGCAACGATCTCGACGAGCTGCGCGTCGGTAAAGCCGGCGTCGCGAACGGCAGCGATGTCGGCATCGCTCACATGGCCACGCTGCTGCGCGACCTTGAAGGCGAATTGCACGGCTGCATTGGCCTTGGGATCGCTAGATGCCCCCTTGCGGTTCATCGCGATTTCTTCCGGGCTGATCTTCGCTAGGTTGAGACCAAGATAAGTGTGAGCCGAGAGGCAGTAGCCGCAACCGTTTACTTGCGCGACAGCCAGGGCGATTCGCTCGCGGGTCTTGACGTCGAGGGTTTTGGACAGGGCGCCCTGGAAGCTGGTGAAGGCGGTGAGCGCCACAGGGCTGACGCCGATGAGGCGGACCAGATTTGGAACGACGCCCAGCTGCTTGTGGACGGCATCGAGCGTTGGCTTCGAGGCTTCCGGTGAATTGTCGCGGGTCGGGATCGCAATGCGGGACATAGACTTTCTCCTTTGGTTCGCGAACTCATCCGGTTCGACAGGAGGAGGTATGCTCCATTTCATTCGGCTGCATAATCAGCTAACATCGGTTATAACCTCACCATAATCCGGGAAGATAGATGGACCGACTGGAAGCAATGTCGCTGCTGATAGAAGTTGTGGATCGGGGGAGCTTTTCCGCAGCAGGTCGGTCGCTCCGTGTGCCCGTCACGACCGTCAGCCGAAAGATTTCCGATCTGGAGGCGGCGGTCGGCGCAAAGCTACTGATCCGCACCACGCGCAAGATCGATCTGACCGACGCCGGTATCACCTACCTCAGGGCAGCACGCCGGATTATCGATCAGGTCGAAGAGGCCGAACGCGAAGCCGCGGGAGAATTTACGGTTCCAAAAGGCGACCTTGTCATCACCGCGCCGGTTCAGTTCGGTCAACTGCACGTCCTGCCGGTCGTGAGCGACTTCCTTGCGCTGTTTCCCCAGATCAATATCCGCTTGTTGCTGCTGGATCGCCACGTCCACCTTGTCGAGGATCACGTCGATATGGCGGTCCGCATAGGAAGACTTCCCGACAGTGCGATGATCGCGACCGGGATCGGATCGATGCGCACCGTCGTCTGCGCGAGCCCGCATTTTCTCGCCGGACACGGCATGCCGCAGACCCCGAGTGACCTGGCGAAGCTGCCCGGCGTGACATTCGATGGGCCGATGCCCTCATCGGCGTGGCAGCTCAGGAACCCGAAAACGGGAGCGTCGATTGACATTCCCATCGTCTCGCGGCTGTCCGTGACAACGATGGGGGCGGCAGTGGCCGCCGCGGTCCGCCATGTCGGCGTGACGCGCCTGCTGCATTATCAGGTGGCGGAGGCGGTCAAGGCTGGGACGTTGCGGATCGTCCTCGAGGAATACGAGCCGGAGCCAACGCCGGTGAGCCTGGTGCATGCCGCACGAGGCCAGATGGCACTCAAGATGCGCCGCTTCCTGGATTTCGCCACGCCCCGATTACGCTTAATATTTCCGGAGTTTTAGGACGGATTGCCGGGCAAGGGCCGCCCTTCGGAGGATCACGATCTGGCGCTGTCATCGCTAACCGGAGTGGTCT
>NZ_JBTMXB010000020.1:0-71725 GCF_054489405.1 Mesorhizobium sp. A623 | reverse complement strand
GCGGCGTAGAAACAACCCGATCCACCTTAGCCAAGCCGCCCGCCAAACTGTCTCAGCAGGCGGGTCCACCTCACTTTGTATCCCGGCACGGCTGTATCTCTTTAGCGATAAAGTCCGCGGCGTCGGGGAAGGCCTTCTTTATCGGGGGGTAGAATTTGAAGGTTTCAAGGTCTTTCCGCTCATCGGAGAAGGGGAAATGGAATTTTCTACGAGGCCCAACGCACTCAGAGGCACCTCGTATCCAATATTCGAAGGCCTCTCGGAGATTGTTAACAATGTCTCCCATGATCGCGCCGAAATATTCTGGGATTGGCTCTTTGGGCCTGTAGGCCAAGTCAAAACAATCCGGCTTAGCCAGAAGAAGGTGGCTGCAGGCGGGTCCATTGGACACCTCATAGAGGTCGTGGGGCATGACGGCCGCGTCGCGGATCAACGCATCAATATGGCTATTGGCCCGTTTAACCTTTAGTCTCGGGCCTTTCATAATTTCGGACAATCTCATGTCGCACCCCAATGAAGATAGAGATCTGGATGAAGCCAAGCGCATCATGGAGCGCCTGGTAAAAACCCCGCCTGATCCGGGACACAAGGCTCACACAAGCGAGTCAGATCAGAAACGGAAACTGGGCGACACTCCGGCTAAGAAACGCCGCCCGGAAGAAGACAGCTAGGCCGTCTTACTTTTTGATCGTCCTGACGATGTGCGTGTTGGGTTTTCTTTCAGCGGTTTTCACCGTTGTAAAGCGGCCCGTCACGGCACTCTGGCCGATCTTGTAGGTCTTGCTCATGCGTATCACCTCCTTTCCCGGGCAGCGGCCTGCGCTTAGAGGTGTGCCCAAGAGGTGTGGCGAACGAACCGCAAGACCACCGAAGATATTGCCGGAAATTCCTACTTAGAGTAGAGTCGCCATTTCTTTCGCCAATGCTGAAATGCGCGAACCTTCTGCTTAGGTGTCTTTGCCTTAGTGAGCGCTTCGATAGGTAAGGCGCTTGCCTTCGATGCCTTCCATAATAGCGTCAACGCGCATCTTGTCGGTCCACTTCAAGGCCGTGCGGCGATTGTAGCGGAAATCAAATTCGGCAAGATAACGGTGCAAATGTGCTTCGCCGCAATGCTGATAGACGCCGATCATGCCGCGCTTGAACACGGAAAAGACGCCTTCAATCGTATTGGAGTGAACCACAACGTCGCCCTCCTTGCGGGCATATTCACCGGCGGAATGGTTGGTCGTGCGGTGCGTAGCGTATTCTTCGCCAGTGCGGGTATAGAGGCGCGACGAGTCGGTGTAGAGCGTCGAAGCGCGGTCAACGTTGCGCACCAGAACATCGCGGACGGTAGAGGCTGTCGCGTCATTCAGATGGAACATGCGTACCTTTCCGCCGCGCTCGACAAGGCCGACGACGATGCGCTTTTCAGCACCGCCGCCTTTGCCCTTCTTGGTGAAGGGGCGACCCTTGCGCTGCGGTGACATTTTACGCGGCGTCTCACGCTCGCCGATGTAGGTTTCGTCGGCTTCTACGGTCTTGCCTTCGCCACCAAGAGGACCGGACGAGGCAACATCTTCTTTCATCGCTTCACGGATACGATGGCACATGAACCAAGCTGTCTTATAGGTCACGCCCAACATACGGTGTATCTGATGGGCCGACATGCCTTTCTTCGATGCACCGAGTAGATGCGTTGCCAACCACCACTTTGTAAGCGGGACTTTGGAGCGCTCGAACACGGTTCCAACGGTTACCGTGAACTGCCCCTTGCATTCGTTGCAGTAGTGAAGGCCCGCGCGGTGAGACTTCTTTTTGCCAGCGATCAAAGGCATGGAGCCGTCTTCGCTGTTTCTGCAATGCGGGCAATAAGGGCCATGCGGCCAACGAATAGCCTCTAGGGCTTCGCGGGCTTTGTCCTCGTCGTGGAAAATCGGGTTCTGCAAGCCGGTCATTGGTCTAACTCCTTGGAATGATTATTGTCCAAGGCCGTACTTTTGTCAAGTATATAATTGGGAATAAATTCCTATTTTTTTTACCTTACGCGCGAATGACAATACGGCGAGGCGGTTTCTCCTTGTGGCTGCGGTTGAAATCGGTGACAAGATGCACGCCGCACGCTGTATTGAAATCGCTGCACATATTCTCGTCGCCGTGCTGAAGCCGCTGCCGGATTTGTAAATGGCCAACCCCGTCGAACAGCAAAAGAAAAGAGGGCGGATCGCCGCGTTCCTGCTTGGCCTGGACGCCAGGCTGGATTCCTCGCTTTACGAGGCCGGCTTCAAGGCGCGCGAGTTCTGGGAAGGGGCCACGATCTTCTTTCGGCGCTTTCGCGTGACCGGTTGGCGTCGAGGCATCATCGAGGTGCTCAGCGAAGCTTTCACGATAGGCGCTGCCGGCTCTGTCATCATGCTGGCGCTGGCCCTGCCGGCCTTCCAGGACACCACCGGCGACTGGCGCGCCCAGGACGATTTTGCTGTCACCTTCCTCGACCGTTACGGCAATGAGATCGGCCAGCGCGGCATCATCCAGCGCGACAGCGTTCCGGTCGACGAGATGCCGGACAATGTCATCAAGACGGTGCTGGCAACTGAAGACCGCCGCTTCTTCGAGCATTACGGCATCGATTTTCTCGGCCTGCTGCGGGCCATGTCGGAAAACGTGCGCGCCAACTCCGTCGTGCAGGGCGGTTCCAGCATCACGCAGCAGCTTGCCAAGAACCTGTTTCTGTCGAACGAACGCACCTTCGAGCGCAAGATCAAGGAGGCGTTCCTGTCGGTCTGGCTCGAATGCAACCTGTCGAAAAAGGAAATCCTGCAACTCTATCTCGACCGCTCCTATATGGGCGGCGGTACGTTCGGCATCGAGGCGGCAGCCGATTTCTACTTCGGCAAGAGCGTCAAGGATGTGAATCTATCCGAGGCAGCCATGCTGGCCGGCCTGTTCAAGGCGCCATCGAAATACGCGCCCCATGTCAATCTGCCGGCGGCGCGCGCGCGCGCCAACGTCGTGCTTTCCAACCTTGTCGACGCCGGGTTCATGACCGAGGGCCAGGTGCTGTCGGCCCGCCTGCATCCGGCAGACGTGGTCGACCGCGGCGAGCAGAAAAGCCCCGACTATTACCTCGACTGGGCCTTCGACGAGGTCAAGCGCATCGCCGCGAAATCCGGCCAGCATTCGCTGGTCGCGCACACCACCTTCGACGCCAACATTCAGACAGCCGCCGAAGAGTCGCTGGAATTCCACCTGCGCCAGTACGGGAAGAGCTACCGGGTCAGCGAGGGCGCCATCGTGGTCATCGAAACGAATGGTGCCGTGCGCGCGATCGTCGGCGGGCGCGACTACGGCACCAGCCAGTTCAACCGCGCGACCAGGGCGCTTCGACAGACAGGCTCGTCCTTCAAGCCCTACGTCTATGCGACGGCCATGGAGCACGGTTTTACGCCGGATTCGATCGTCTCCGGCGGACCGATCAACTGGGGTGGATGGTCGCCGCAGAATTACAACGGCGCCTCTGCCGGCCGGGTCACCCTGACCACGGCGCTGGTCAAATCGATCAACACGGTGCCGGTCAGGCTCGCCAAGGATTCTCTGGGCATCGCGCCGATCAAGGCGATGGCCGTGGCGATGGGCGTGGAATCGCCGCTCGAAAGCCACAAGACCATGGTTCTCGGCACGTCCGGCATGACCGTAATGGACCAAACAACCGGCTACAGCGTGTTCGCGCAGGACGGCATGGTCGGCACGCGGCACGGCATCACGCAGCTTGTCACGCATACCGGCCAGGTCATCTACGATTTCGCCAAGGATGCGCCACCGCCGCACCGCGTTCTTTCCGAGCAGGCGCTGAAATACATGAACACCATGCTGTCGCAGGTGCCGGTAATCGGCACGGCGCGCCGGGCCGCCCTGCCGGGGATCGTCGTTGCCGGCAAGACGGGCACCACCCAATCCTACCGCGACGCATGGTTCGTGGGTTTCACCGGCAATTACACCGCAGCCGTGTGGATGGGCAATGACGACTTCAGCACGACCAACAACATGACCGGCGGTACGCTGCCGGCTATGATCTGGCAGCGTCTGATGGCTTACGCGCATCAGAACATCGACCTGAAGCCCATTCCCGGTCTCGATCATCCCTTCATGGATGCCGAAATCGCGGCAAAGGCGGAAGATGCGGAGAAGAAAAAGGCGGCAAAGGCCGAAGCCGATGCCCAAGCTGCGCGCCCGCCCGTGCTCTCCAGCCGCACGGCGCAGACCCTGCGGGAAATGTCGCAAATGTTCCGGTCGGCGCGAAGCCTTGACGAGCCGGTCGAAGCGGAAACGCTTTCGGCGCTGTGAGCGATCCGCACAACCGCGCTTTGACGAACAACCAGGCCCGGCGCTTGCCAGCCGGGACCGCCTCGCGATATTGCCAATGGCAGTTCTCTCGTCGCGGCGGCTCATGCTGAAAAATACCCTCCTGACCTTTCTCGGGCTTGCCATCGCCATAGGCTGCGGAGGCGGCAGCGCGTGGTATGTGCTCAATACGCAGGAAGGCGTCGGAGCCATCCACATCGGCCCGTGGACCGCTTTCCCGGATAGCGGCACGCCGGATGCAGACCCGTATTCGAAAGCGCGGGTAGCGCGCGAGGGCGTATTGGCGCTCGGGCGGGCCGAGGGCCTTGCGTTCGTCGCCGAACGCGATTCGGCCGGCGACACGCTCAAGCGAGAATGCGCCTACACGATCGAAGGCAACTTCCCGATAGCCAGATTCTGGACGCTCTATGCGGCCGACAACTCGCTCGACGCGATCGCGACAGGCAAGCCGAGGTCGGCGGCGCTGCACTCTAATGAAATCCTGCGCCAGCCCGACAATTCGGCGATCATTTCGGTCGGCCACAGGCCGTACCCCGGCAATTGGCTCCTGGTTCAGGGGGCAGGTACGCTCTATTTCGTGCTCACCTTTTACGACACGCCCATTGCCAGCAGCACCGGCCTGTCCGGCATCGTCCTACCGAGAATCCTGAAGGCCAGCTGCAATGCGTAGGCTTTTGCATGTCATCCTTCTCGGACTGGTGGGCGCCGGCATCGTCCATATCGTCGTCCTGCTGCTCGTGCCGGAGTTCTCCGAACGCGATGCGTGGTCGCGGCTGGCGATGAAATCGGACCTCTACACGATGACTCGCCTCGATGCGGAAGCCGGCGGCGCGCCGGTCGTGAAATCCGTCGATCCGCTCTTTGCCGCCGTCGCCTGCCGGTTCGACCTTGCCGCCGGCATGGTAAGGGTTGAGGCGCCGGGCAACGTTCCGTTCTGGTCCGTATCCGTCTATGATCGAAACGGCCACAACATCTACAGTTTCAACGATCACGGCGCGACAAAGGGGCTTCTGGATACCGTTGTACTGACGCCCTCCCAGATGATCGAGGTCCGCAAGAACCTTCCCGAAGAACTTCAAGGGTCGGTCTTCGTCGAAACGCCGATCGATCAGGGCATCTTCGTCATACGCGGCTTCATCCCCGATGAAAGCTGGCGGCCAACCGTCCTGCACTTTCTTCAGAACAGTAGCTGCGACCTGCGCCAACCCTGACAGTCCGTCCGGAAACGAACCCGGCCAGCTATCGATGCGGCAGGGGTTGGGGGGACTTCATTGCCCCGCCTGCCCGATTGCCGGTCGATGACGGGCGCTCATATCGAACGCCTGGAAAAATGATGACGACGCCCGGTGTTCCGGTGCCCCGTGTTCCGGCGCTTGACGGCGGGCTGCCGGATTTTGCCGGCCGCGGTACGAATGGCAGTATTCTGCTCATGATACGTGCATCCTCTCGGTTCACCCGGAGCACAACGCAACGCCTCCAAACATGAATAAGGCCCCCAGAGAGTTAACGGGACGCTAACGGATCATCGCTAATTTGAGTTTGTTGCGGCTGACGGCGAGGCTGACCGTGTCTCGGTGCCGACAGGCGTAGCGTGTATCGAGTGCATCAAGGCGTATCGCGCGTGTCATCGTCGGACTTCAGGCACATTTCTATTCGGAGAGATTCCGGCAAGGGCGAACGCCTGTTTCGCGCCGCCATATCGGCGTTCTGCTCGTTGACACGCCCGTCGCGTCGCGAAATCGCTCAGATCGAGGACCTGACCCTGCCGCTTTTCGACGGAGTTTCGGTGGAGTCGCGCCGCTTCGTCGCCGCCGCCTTGTCCGAATGTGAATATCCGCCTGCCGCACTTGTGCGCCTGCTGTGCGAACAACCGGTGGACATCGCCGCTCCCCTTCTTATCCGCTCGAACGCACTTGCCGACGTCGACCTCATCGCCTTGATCGGCCGGCACGGCCTGCCTCACGCGCGGGCCATTGCGCGCCGCAAGGACCTGAACCCGACCATTGCCGATCTCATCAAGGCGCTGGAAAAGCCGACTCTGGTACACGTTCAACAAAATGCCGATGCAATCCGTCCCCTGCCCGCAGTCGTTTCACCCGCCGAAGAGGGACAGGCCGCCGAAATGGTCCGGCACCAGCTTCGCGCCATCATGATTGCCGGCCAGGCCGAGAACGCTGCAAAGGGCGATGCGCCTTCCAATTCAGCCTATGTCAAACTGCGTGAAACAGCCTTGACCGGCAATGCGGCTTTCTTTCATACGGCACTGGCCGACGCGCTGGGCTTCGATTTTGCCACGGCACGGTCGCTTACCGAAAGTGCCAGCTATTCGTCGCTGCTTGTTGCCCTGCGGGCGCTCGATCTTGGCGAGGACAAGGCTTTCCTGGTCGCAGTCGCGATCTTTCCGTCCCTGTTTCCCCATCCGCAGGCGATTCGCATCTTCCTCGACCGCTACCGCTCGCTTCATCACGACGCGGCCCAGCAAAAGGTGGACGAATGGAAGGCGGCAGGCCTGTCGCATGTGCCGGCCAATGCCGATCGACGCGTATCGCCCCCGAGCCGGCCTTCCAACCTCAAGGCATCTTGACGGAAATCAGTTCCTCGAGCGGAACGGCACCGGCCTCGATTTCCACGACCCATATATCGGGATCGAAGCGCTTCTCGCGCTCCAGCCGGCTGTCGAGCGCATCGGCATCTTCGCCCGCTCCGATTATCGTGAAAAACCGTTCGTCCGGCTTTGCCGAATCGTAGCTCGTCTGCGGTGCGGGGCCAAACAGGCTCGTATCGCCCAGCCTGCCCCTGGCCAGCACGAACACCGCGCCCGCTTCGGTCGCGCCGTGCTTGACGATCGCGGCAAAACCTCCGGCCGAAAACACCCGGCGAACGAGCGCCGACACCCATAGATCAGCGGTCACGCGCATGCGCAGGCACTCCGTTTGGCTTCGGCTGCTTCTAGCGGAAACTTTTGGGCTTTGCGAACGGGCGTATTCGGACGATCAGTTGGTCAGGCCGATCTCGTGCATCTTGGCATAGACAACCTCGTCGGGTTGCCCGGTTACCGGCAGGCCGAATAGCGACTGGAACTCCCGGATAGCCGCTATCGTGCGCGCTCCGACCACCCCATCCAGCTGTATATCGTCGTTGCCGAAGGCTTTTAGTCCAGCCTGAATCTTGACGATGCGCGCATCCGAGGTCACTGCCGCCGGCGGCGGCGAGGCCGGTATCGCATTGGTGACATCGGCACGCGGCGCGGGCTGCGGCACGACCGCCGCCGTGGTCGGCGTCGCGCCGAGCTGGTCGAGCAGCGTGCCGTCGATTTCGCCGGAGGCGACAAGGCCGAGCTTGCGCTGATAGTCCGCTATCGCCTTGTGGGTATTCGGACCCTGGAGACCATCGACCGTGCCGGCATAGAAGTTGAGGTTCTTCAAGATGCCTTGAACCTGCTTCACCACCGGATCGCCGGCCGGCGGAGTGGAGGGCGTCTGGGGCCGTTCAATGTTGATTGTCGTTTCCGGTTCATCGATCTGCGGAGGCGGAAACGAGCCGATGCTTCTCGTCGTAAAGAACGCGCCCGCATGCGGAAAAGGCTGATACCATAAGGCATTGGCCGATACGAAAAAGAACGTGACCAGAAAGGCTGTGGCGCCCCCGACCATGATCGGGTTGTCCGAGATCATGCTGCCGACGGTTACGGCCGCGCCCTTGAGGATGCGGCTGCGCTGCGGGGCAGGCTTACGCCGTTTTGCGGAGCGGCCCATACCCGTCCTCCTGCGTCTTGGCGACCGGCATGGATACCACGGCGGGCTTTTCCACCCGCTCGCGTGGTCCTTCAACCGGCAGGCTGATCGTCACCTTGGTGCCCTCGCCGGGGGCGCTTTCAATCGACATGGTGCCGTCATGCAGCGCAACCAGTCCCTTTACCAGCGACAAGCCCAAGCCGGCGCCCTCGAAGGCGCGCGTGTAGCCATTTTGGATCTGCATGAAGGGCTTGCCGAGATTGCCGATGTTCTCCTCGGCAATGCCGATGCCGGTGTCGCTGACCCAGAAGTGCAGGCGCGACCCAATCCGCTGGGCGCCGATGACGACGTCGCCACCGTCGGGCGTAAACTTGACGGCGTTCGACACCAGATTGATCAACATCTGCTGGACCGCGCGGCGATCCGCATTGATCTCGCCGAGGTCGGAGGCCGTGTGCGTCGAAAGCCTTATGGCTTTCGCCTTGGCCTGCAAGTGCATCATCGAGCGGCACATATCGACAGCTTCGACGAACCGGAACGGCTCGGGCTCGGTCGCATACGCGCCGCATTCGATCTTCGATACGTCGAGGATCGAATTCACCACGTCCAGAAGGTGTTGGCCGGAATCGCGCACCAGCCCGACATATTCCTTCTGGCGAGGATCGCCGAACGGTCCGAACATTTCGTGCAGCAGCATGTCGGAAAAGCCGAGAATGGCATTGAGCGGCGTGCGCAATTCATGGCTTACCGCCGCCAGAAAACGCCCCTTGGCCAATTCGGCGCTGGCAACCGCTTCGTTGGCGACGTCAAGTTCCTGGCGCAGGTCGGCGATCCCTTCGCCTTCGCGCAGCACAGCCACGAAGCCATCGCCGGGGCCCCTCATCAGTTCAAGCGCAAACTGCCGGTAGCTGCCCATGACCATGCCGGCCTGCGCCTGCGGCAAGCGAATGCGAACGTCAAGCTTGCGCAACAGAGCGCCTTCGCGCAAATCCGCAAGCGCGCTCAGATAAGAAACCCTGTCGGACAAATGAATGCGGTCGAAAAGACCGTTGCCGGCAAGCAGTTCCGGCGTCAGGTTGAGGATCGAGCGGGCCTTTTCGGAGGCATCCAGCACGTCTCCCTGCTTGCCCATGCGGATGACGACCGCATCGAGTATGTCCTCAAGCGAAGTCATTTCCGTCGAAGCCGCGGGAATGCCGGTGGCGGCGCGAAAGCCGGCCAGCCGCGGCGCCAGGGTGCAGGCCCACGCCAATGGCAGCATCCAGTGCCAGGCTGACACGGCGGCCGCAGGAAAAAGCTGAGGCCCGGCAATCCCCTGCAACACAAGCGCGCCAAGCCCGGCAGCCGTCGCCCAGAATATCGACTTTCGGGAAGCTCCGACCCAGAAGGCTTCAACCGGCAGAGCGAGGAACAGCAGAGCGACCGGCGAGGCCAGGCCGCCCGCTGCCGCGACGAGACCCGCAATCACCATGCCAGCAGTGATCAGCGCCATCGGGGCGCCGGCTTTCATCGAGCCGATTGCGGCAACAAGCAAGGCGAGGAACCAGAAGACGCCGAATGCGGCAAAGATCGCGGCAATGGTCAGCGCAGCGCCCATGCCCGCGGTGATCAGCGTGACGGCGCCGCCTGCGGCGAGAAACGGGGCCGCGAGCATAAGGCCGATCAACCGGCGCTGGCGCTGGCGCTGGCCCGCGTCCGCTACGGACGGATGGACCAGCCGGTCGCAACCTGCGGCGACTGCATCGGGCAACTCAACATATCTGGTGGAAATCGAACTCACTCAACGCACTCGCACTGGCTTGCCGGCAGATCGCCTTTTGCCGGTTCGAAACTCGCATCCAGCCTTTAAAGAATGGATAAAGCGAGGGTGCCAAATAGCGCGGGCACGGCGATTATCGTGCTACCTCGCCTGAAAAATCAGGCCAATTGCCGCCATAGTAAACGGAGGGTTAGCCCATGGCCTTCGGGACTAGACGGCCGTGGCCGGAAAGCGCTCCTCGCCGAATATCCAGATACCGTGGAAATACATGGGTTTAGATAGTTATCGAAAGGTTGCCTTTAAGCCTCGAATTCGATGCAAATTGAATGAAAAACGCTTCCTGTCGAATTCGCCTAAAATTTGAAGAAAATCCTCTGCTATCGTGCAAGCCGTCCTTTGCCCGCTCATGCCAGTATCCCTGCAACAAACGAGGTCAGGCCACGAATGCCGCATGACCCGGCCACACGGAGGGCACACACATGTTTTTTCTGATCAGGGCAGCTTTCTGGTTTTCGCTGGTCTTGCTGGCGCTTCCCTTCAATACGGGCACGGACGACGCCAATGGCCAAAGCATCGGCGCAATTCAGGCGCTGGCTGCGGCGGGCGAGGCGGTCAGCGACATTTCCGGGCTTTGCCAGCGCAAGCCGGACGTTTGCGAGGCCGGCAAGTCGGCAATGCATACCGTCACGGTGCGGGCAATAAAGACGGCAAAAATTGCGGCATCGATGCTGAACGACGACAGCGACGCCAATGCCCCCGACCAAAGCGCCCTCGACCAAAGCGCCCTCGACACGGCAACCACCACCGGCAGCGTGCCTGCAAGCAACTGACAGGGCTTGGGGTTTCTCGCATGTCCTTATCCCGAAACAGGTTCCCATTTTAGGGAGACATGCTTCGGTCCACATTTCGGCGCTATTAGCCTTTTTTCCGTGACGCGCCCCTGTCGCGTGACTATATCCATGCGTGATGGCCGCAACGATAGAAACAATCCGTGACGACTTTTCATTCCTGGACGAGTGGGAGGACCGCTATCGCTATGTGATCGAGTTGGGCGAGAACCTGCCGCCCTTCCCCGATAACGAACGCACGCCGGTCAACAAGGTGCCCGGTTGCGTCAGCCAGGTCTGGCTGACGACCGATATCGGCGCAGGGCTCGACCCGGTCCTGGTTTTCCACGGCGATTCGGATGCTCATATCGTGCGCGGCCTTGTCGCGATCATGCTGGCCCTCTTTTCCGGCCAGCCGGCGAGTATCATCCTCAAGACCGATGCGGACGCAACGCTGAAGACGCTTGGTCTCGACGAGCACCTTTCGCCGCAGCGCGCCAACGGCCTGCGTTCCATGGTCAAGCGCATCAGGCGTGATGCAGGGGCTGTACTGAAGCAGAACGCCTGATTTCCAGATTTTAACTCACCGTCATTTTCGGGCGATAGTCCGGCGTGCCCCAATGCAGGGTTTGCCGGTGCCGATGCGCACCCGCATCAGGCGCATAGTGGCGGGCGAGGACGCCAAGCGCCGTCTTCAAGACGATCTTGGCGGAACGCACCGGCCAGCCGCGCTCGGTCTCCACCAATTCCAGCCCCTTCAGAAAACAGCAGACGTCGACAAGCACACCCGACAGTTCCGGGCCGACAGCCTCCATGGCATTGTCGACCCTTTGCCGCGCCGCGAGTGCTGCATCGGTAAGCTCTGCCAGGCCGCCGCCGCTCGCGCGTTTGCCCGACGAAACGCCGGCGCCCCAGTTCGCGCCAAGCCGGGGCATGATCTGGCCGCGCGTATAGTCGCTGCGAAGCCGCTCGCCGGCCTGAAACTCCCGCGCGCCGAGAAAGGGCCTGCCATCCCGCCCCTTGCGGCGAACGAGTTGCGAAAGCGGCGATTCTGCAAGGTTTGCAAAAACCATCGCCGGACCGGCCGGCAAATCGACGCTCACCAAATCGATGTCGCGGTGGCGATCCTGGAACGCATCCGACGACGAGTTTTGGCGCTGCGCCAGCACGCTGCCTTGAGCGGACAAGACGACACTATGCGAACTCCTTGCAAGCAGGCCTTTTGCCGCGAGTTTGGACAGGGTGCCGCTTTCCACCGCGATCGACCCGCGGTCGGTAGCCTCCAGCAGTACGTTTTCGCCTCCCGCAGCGGAACGCACCGAAGCTGGACCCTTGGCCAGAAACTGAAGGATCCGCCGGGAGCCGGCAAAGGCCGCACTCTGCTCCATGTCAAAGGCCCAGCCGGTTGCGGAACGCTGCCGCGGCGATCCGTTCAATCGTCAGCACGACGCGGTCGAATTCAGGATCGTCGCGCAAGTCCTCGATGACCTGGCAGGCGTGAAGCACGGTCGTGCGATCCCTGCCAAAACCCGCGCCGACCTCTCCCATGGTCAGGCGCAGCACCACATGCGCGACATACATGCCAATCTGGCGGACGCGCGAAACCGGGGCAGCCGTCTTTCCCGGTCTACGCAACTCCTTGCTCGGCACGGAAAACAGGGCGGAAGCAATATCGATCAGACATTCGCAAACTTCCAGCGCCACCTCGTCGCGCCGTTTGGTGGCCGGATGAAACCCGGATGATCCCTTGCTGCATTCCGGCACGGATTGCGCTGGCTGTTTTAACAGGGCTGATGGCATCGACTGCACGGAACGTCCCTCCAAATAGGAATATGTTCCTTATAACCATCAAGCCCGATGATGTGAACAAACAAAGAACTATCGAACGACCCGAAATCTCATAACCTCTTGTTATTCATCCACTTCCTATTTTTCCAAGCAATAATTCCGACTACTTTGTCCCCATGCTCACGCTGCTGGCGATGATGGCTCCTTCAATTGGAGCATAAAATGGACATGCAGCGCCTTCGGGAAGAAGCCAAAGCGTTCGGCTCGGAAAAACTGAATGCCGTCAGCCACGCAAGGCAGGTCGCCGCCATGCAACTGACGTGCGGGGTCGACCTTTCGGCTTCCTTGCTGGAGAGCGGCGAAGCGCAGGCACGGATCATCCAGCGCATCGAGCGGATGATCGAGCGCGAGCGCCTGAAAGGAATGCGACGGCACTGGAGCTACGACCTCAATCGCCACATCGCCCTCAAGCAGGTGCTGGACCGGCTACGGCAATTGAAGGCCGGCGAAGGAGAACACGCCGGGCGGTGCAAGAAAAATACACGGGCAAATACAAACGGCGCCCGAAGGCGCCGTTGGATATCAGTCCGAAACAGGCAAAATGGCGACTGATCCCAGATCGCCATATACGCCCGGAAGGACGCTCGGCGCTCTAACGCGCAGCCTTGGGCTTGCGGCCAAGGCCCATTTTCTTGGCCAGCAGCGAGCGCGCGGCCGCATAATTTGGCGCGACCATCGGGTAGGTCGCCTCCAGGCCCCACTTCTCCCGGTACTGGTCGGGCGTCAGGCCATAATGCGTCATCAGGTGGCGCTTGAGGGATTTGAACTTCTTGCCGTCCTCCAGGCACACGATATAGTCGTCGTGAACGGAACGCTTCGGATTGACCGCAGGCTTCTGCTTGTCGACCACCGGTTGTTCGCTTGTCCCTCCGATTCGTCCCAATGCCGCATGAACATCGGCGATGAGATTCGGAAGGTCGCCGGCCGGGACAGGATTGTTGCTGACATAGGCAGCCACGACATCCGCTGTCAATTCGATCAGCGCGTCGCTGCTTCTGGAAGGCGTGTCTGCATTTTCCATCAATATCATGCCTTAAAGGGTTCCAGGGGGTATGCCTTCACGCACACTTTACCCATATGCGACACCTGCCGTCGCGATTCTCAGCTTTGCTTGTAAATGACTCATCATATCCACCAAGTCAATTCGTTCCTCATGCTATACTCACGGATTGTGATGTACACATTCCGTCTAGACCGTAAATTACCCATACCTCATATGCCTTGGCCAGTGCTGCTGCCCCGATGCCGATCATAACTTAAGTAAGGCGCTCACGAATTATATCTTGGTGCGACAGATTTGGTCCGATCCTAGGACGAAATCACCACCGCCGGTTGCAAATCACAGAAAAACGTGAATTGGATACTGATGCCTTGGACGATTAACCTGTTGTAAACCAAATTTGAATCCAAGATCATTTTTGCCTGAAACTACGATCAAGATTCCGCCGACAAGCGTTCACGGCGGTAAGTCCGTTCGGGCGAAAGGAATTGGTCGCACAGCACCGGCGGGAAATTCTTGGCACTTGAAATCGACTGCCCCAATGTGCTCACTCGCCGCCACAGATTCCTTTGATCGCGAGACGATATGACAAAAGCCGCAGCCTTCCCGAGAATGAGCCCGCCGCAAACGGGAAAAAGGGCAACCTCCGATACGCATCACGGCATTACCCGGACGGACGATTATGCCTGGTTGCGGGCCGATAACTGGCGGGAAGTATTCAGGGACCCGTCGGTGCTCGACCCCGCCATTCGAAAGCACCTCGAGGACGAGAACGCCTACCAGTCGGCGCTCATGGCCGACACCGGCGCGTTGCGGAAATCGCTGTTTGGCGAAATGAAAGGGCGCATCAAGGAAGACGATTCGTCCGTGCCCATGAAGGACGGACCGTATGCCTACGGCTCGTCGTTCAAACTGGGCGGCGAACAGCCCCGCTATTTTCGCACGCCCCGCGACGGCGGGCCCGAGACGATCCTGCTCGACGGCGACGCCGAAGCGGAGGCAAAGCCGTATTTCCGCCTTGGCGGCATCGACCACTCCGGCGACCATGAACGGCTTCTATGGGCCTTCGACGACAAGGGCTCCGAATTCTACACGCTGCGGGTGCGCGACATTGCCAACGGGACCGACCTCGCCGACGAGATTGCCGACACCGGCGGCGGCGGCGTGTGGGATGCCGCAAACCGCGGCTTCTTCTATACGCGCCTCGATCCCAACCATCGCCCCTCGAAGGTGTTCTACCACGCGCTTGGCGACAGCCCCGAAAACGACAGGCTCGTCTTTGAGGAAACCGATCCGGGCTTCTTCATGGGCGTCGGCGGCACGCGCAGCAACGAATGGATCCTGATCGGCATCAACGACCACGAGACCTCCGAATACAGGATATTGGCGGCAAGTGATCTTACCGCCGAGCCGAAACTGGTGGCGGCGCGCGAAACCGGGCTGGAATACGAACTCGAGGAAGGCGGCGATGTCTTCTTCGTCCTGACCAATGCCGACGGCGCGAAAGATTTCAAGATCATGACCGCGCCTGCTGCCGATCCGGTGCGCGCCAACTGGAAGGAACTTGTGGCCCATGAACCGGGCCGACTTATCCTTTCGGTCATGGGCTTCAAGCATCATATGGTGCGGCTGGAGCGCAAGGACGGACTGCCGCGCATCGTCATCCACGACCGCGCGAGCGGCGAGGAACATTCGATCTCCTTCGACGAGGAAGCCTTCTCGCTTGGCCTGTCTGGCTCCTACGAATACGAAACCGAGATGATGCGCTTTTCCTATTCGTCGATGACGACGCCCGCGCAACTGTTCGACTACAACATGCGCAGCCGCGAACGCACCCTGCTCAAGACGCAGGAAGTACCGTCCGGCCATGACGCGGACCTTTATGTCACCCGCCGCCTGATGGCCCCTGCCGATGATGGCGAACTGGTGCCGGTGTCGCTGCTCTACCGGAAGGACACGCCGCTCGACGGATCGGCGCCGTGCCTGCTTTATGGCTACGGTGCTTACGGCATCACGATCCCGGCTTCCTTCAACACCAATTGCCTTTCGCTGGTCGACCGCGGCTTCGTCTATGCCATTGCGCATGTTCGCGGCGGCAAGGACAAGGGCTATGGCTGGTACGACGACGGCAAGCGCGAGTTCAAGACGAACACTTTTACCGACTTCCTGGCGGTGGCCCGCCATCTCGTTGCCGAAAATTTCACCGCGCATAATCGCATCGTCGCGCAGGGCGGCTCGGCCGGCGGCATGCTGATGGGAGCCATCGCCAACATGGCCCCGGAAGCCTTCGGCGCGATCGTTGCCGAAGTCCCGTTCGTCGATGTGCTCACCACCATGCTCGACGACACACTTCCCCTGACGCCTCCCGAATGGCCCGAGTGGGGCAATCCGATTGCATCCGAGAAAGACTACAAGACGATTGCCGCCTATTCGCCCTACGACAATGTGGCAGCGCTTGCCTATCCGCCAATTCTGGCGCTTGCCGGCTTGACCGACCCGCGCGTCACGTATTGGGAGCCGGCCAAGTGGGTAGCCCGTTTGCGCGAGCGCAAGACCGACGACAATCCGGTCCTGTTCAAGATCAACATGGATGCCGGCCATGCCGGCGCATCGGGACGATTTTCACGGCTGGAGGAGATCGCCTTCACCTATGCCTTCGCGCTCAAGGTGATGGGCAAGGCCGACATCTCCTGAAGTGCTCGCGTCCGATCAGGGAGACGGCTTGCGCGCCGGATACCCGTTCGGGTGCGGCGGTATGGTCTTGAGATAGGCCGCGATCGCGGCGCGGTCCGCGGGCGTCAGTTTGGCCATGTTCTCCTGCACGTCGACCATGGTCCCGCCTACGGAATCGAAATCCGGCGTGAAGCCGGTTTCGAGATAGTCGGCAATTTCCGTCACCGACCAATTGCCGATACCGCCCTCGCCAGCCGTGATGTTGGGAACCACGCCTGTGCCTTCGGCAGCGACAGCACCGGACAGCCACTCGCTCTTCCTGCTGCCACCGGCCAGCGTGCGCGGCGTATGGCATTCGCCGCAATGGCCCGGTCCTTCGACCAGATAGCGGCCAGCCAGAACCTCGTCCGGCGTGCCTTCCGGAAAGGACACCACCGGCTCATTGCTCAGGTAAAGCCGCTTCCAAAGACCAACGCCGCGCCGAATATTGAACGGAAAGCGAAGCGAAGCGCCGGGCGCTTTGCCGGCCACGGCTGGAAGCGTCTTCAGGAAGGCATAGAGATCGCCGATATCGGACGGCTTCATGCGCGCATACGATGTGTAGGGAAACGCCGGATAAAGATGCTCGCCAGCGGGCGAGACGCCCTTCATCATGGCGTTGGCCAGATCCTCGGCCGACCAGTTGCCGATGCCGTCCGTCTTGTCCTGCGAGATATTGGGGGGAACGAACGTACCGAACGGCGTCTTCAGTTCCATGCCGCCGGCAAGTTCGAGACGAGCCGCACCCTCCGCTTTCGGACGGGCATGGCAGGACGCGCAACCGCCGGCATGAAAAATGCGCTCGCCCCGCGCCGCGTCGCCCGGCCCAAGCAGCGCCAGCGTTTGTGCATCCAGCCTTTCGGGCGCGGAAAGGAACCAGCCGGCAACTGCCACGACGCCTGCCGCGAGAATGGCCGCGCCGACAAGCTTCCGCCCCCAGGGCATCGGGCTATCAGCTCTTCTTGATCCGGTACGCCTTATGGCAGGTGCCGCAATCGCCCCCCAGAACGCCAAGCTGCGTCTTCAGCGCATCGACATCGGCGGGTGCCGCCGCATTGACGGCCTTCACGTCGGCGAGATATTTATCCTCGGCCGCCTTGAAGCCGGTCATGTCTTCCCAGATTTTCGGCGATGCCGTCGTATCGCCCTCGTTGCTGCCCGCCGGGAAAAGCGCATCGATGTCGAGCTTCTCCGCATTGACCTGCAGCGCCTGCAAGGCCGCCAGCACTTCGCCCGCCTCGAACGGCTGCTCGCCCTTGACCACCTTGGTCAAGCCGCCAACGATTTTCCCGCGCTCCTTCATCAAGGCCTGACGGTCGAGAACCTGGTCAGCAAAGACGGCCGAGCCGCTTAGTGCAAGCATAGAGATGGCGAGGATGAGCTTTCTCATGCGGTCGTCTCCGGGTTAAAGAGGGTTGTTGGCTTGATAATGATGCGCAAGGTGGCCGAAAGTTTCCGCGCTTTCGACTAACGATTGCGTGATCAAGGATGCAAACCGCATCCAGACAAAAAACCCGGCCGAAGCCGGGTTTCCTGAAGCGAAAAGGTCAGCCCTTCGCTTTTTCGTAAAGCTCGAGCACGTGGTCCCAGTTGATGAGGCTGTCGACAAAGGCTTCGAGGTATTTCGGCCGGGCATTGCGATAGTCGATGTAATAGGAGTGTTCCCAGACATCGACGCCGAGGATCGGCGATGCGCCATGAACCAGCGGGTTCTCGCCGTTCGGCGTCTTGGAAATGGCGAGCTTGCCGTCCTTCACGGAAACCCATGCCCAGCCCGAACCGAACTGCGTGGTGCCGGCGGCGATGAAGTCGGCCTTGAACTTGTCGTAGCCGCCGAGATCGCTATCGACCGCCTTCTGCAACGCGCCCGGCAGTTTGTTCCCGCCGCCGCCCTTCTTCATCCACTTCCAGAAGTGGATGTGGTTGTAGTGCTGGGCGGCATTGTTGAACAAGCCGGCATTTTTCCCGAAGGACTGCTTGACGACTTCCTCCACCGAGAGATCGCCCATGCCGGCTTCGGCGGCCAGCTTGTTGCCGTTGTCGACATACGCCTTGTGATGCTTGTCGTGATGATACTCCAGCGTCTCCTTCGACATGAAGGGCTGCAAAGCCTCGTAATCATAGGGCAAGGCGGGAAGTTCAAAAGCCATGGTGTTACTCCTCAAAAAAATCCGGTATCGCTTACCGAACAAAGATAGGGCTGGATCGGTCGAAGACAACGCCGGGACCGATGCGCAGATGCGTTTTAGCCGGTCATCCGGCCGAAGTCGAATGCGCCCATTCCCAATAAAGCGCACGCGCTTTCTTGGCTACCGGTCCGGGCTGGAGGCTCCGGTCCTCGATCCGGGTCACGGGCACGATCTTTGAATGATTGCCGGTGGAGAAAATTTCGTCCGCTTCGAGGAAGTCGCGCACCGAAAGCGTTTTTTCCGTGACCTGGAAGCCATGATCGGCCAACAGCGCCATGGTGCGGGCGCGCGTGATTCCGGAAAGAAACGTGCCATTGGCGGCGGGCGTGAACACATGCCCGCCCTTGACCAGGAAAACGTTCGAGCTGGCCGTCTCGGCGACATTGCCAAGCATGTCCAGCACCAGCGCGTTGTCGAACCCGCGCATCTTGGCTTCCATGATCGCGCGGCCATTGTTGGGGTACAGGCACCCCGCCTTGGCATTGGTCGGCATGGTTTCCAGCGTCGGCCGCCGGAAGGGCGAAACGGAAATGGAAAACCCGCTGGGCGCGATCATCGGCGATTCGTACAGGCAAAGACAAAAGCGGGTCGAGGCCGGATCGGCGGGAACGCCCATATAGCCGCCGTCCTCCGCCCAGTACATGGGGCGGATATAGACCGCGGTGTTGCCGTCGAATTTCTTCAAACCATCCCACGTCAATTCCACGATGCGTTCGGGCGTCATGGTCGGCTTGAGGCCAAGGGCGATGGCGGAGGCATTGACCCGCTTGGCGTGAAGATCGAGATCGGGCGACACGCCTTCGAACCAGCGGCCGCCGTCGAACACGGTGCTGCCCAGCCACATGGCATGGCTGCGCGGCCCGATCAGGGCAACATTGCCTTCGTGCCAGTCGCCGTCAACGAAAGTCCAGGTCGCGGATTGCGCCGCTGCCGCCAGTGTCATGGTCTTGATCCGTTCCGATGTGTCGTGTGCCGGTATTGGAAAGCCGTTTGGATCGCGCCGTCAACCGGCAGAGCGCGGTTTTGTTGACGCCAGCGCCGTATTCGACTGAAATCAGGGCTTGCGTCCAGTGCCGCCCCGTCACACAAATGTGCAATGCAACATTCCGCCTATGTATTCGACGCCTATGGCACCCTGTTCGACGTGCACGCCGCCGTGCGCCGCCATGCCGATGCGATCGGACCGGATGGACATGCGCTTTCCGAACTGTGGCGCGCCAAGCAACTGGAGTATTCCTGGGTCCGCACCTTGATGGGGTCCTATGCCGATTTCTGGCAACTGACCGAGCAGGCGCTCGATTTTTCGCTCAGCAAGTTCCCGTCCGTCGATCCGGCCATCAGGCCAAGACTGCTCGACGCCTATTGGCGGCTCGACTGCTATCCTGAAGTGCCCGCCGTGCTGAAGGCATTGAAGGCGGCCGGCGCTCGGCTGGCCATTCTTTCCAACGGATCGGCCGAAATGCTGGACGCCGCCGTCCGCTCGGCAGCGCTCGACCAGGTGCTGGACGACGTGTTTTCCGTCGATACGGTCAAGCGGTTCAAGACCGACCCGTCCGTGTACGACATGGTGACGACGAACTGGCGGCTTTATCCCGGCGCGATTTCCTTCCAGTCCTCCAACCGGTGGGACATCGCAGGGGCCGCCAAATTCGGCTTCCGCACCGTATGGATAAACCGCACCAACCAGCCGGAAGAATACAGCGACTATTCGCCAAGCCTCATCCTTCCCTCGCTCGACGGCCTGCCGGCCAGCGGCTGATCGGCCGCGCTGTTGCATAAAAGCCACAGTGACAGGCTTGCCACATCATCGCCTTGGTTTGCCCACCATCCAGCCAGAATCGGAACCGTCTATCGCGCCGACAGTTTATCGTGAGGTTTCGCGCCGCCCGCCGGCGCCTTTACGTATGCTCGCGATACGGGAATTAGAAAAGGCCATTATGAACAGATCCGCATCACTGCTGCGCATGAACCGCAGAAGCTTTCTGAATACCGCCGCGCTCGGCGCTGCCTCCATCGCCGTATCGGCCTGCACCACGACGAGCCAGGCACCGACAGAGCCGCCGCAGCCGACCTATTCAGAGCCGCCGCTCGGGGGTTATGCGGAAATGTATGGCCCCATGGTGGACGAGGGTTTCGAGATACCGGCGATTCCCATCCAGAAAATCGATCCGCAGTTCCTGCGTCAGATCGTGCCCGATCCGACCGGCGAACAGCCTGGCACCATCGTCGTCGATACGACAGGGCATTTTCTCTATCTCGTGCGCGAAGGCGGACAGGCGATCCGCTACGGTGTCGGCCTTGGCCGCGCCGGCTTCGAATGGTCGGGCAAGGCCGTCGTCGAATGGAAGCGAAAATGGCCGAAATGGACCCCGCCGGACGATATGATCGCGCGCCAGCCCGAACTGGAAAGATACAGCGTCCGAAACGGCGGCATGCAGCCCGGCCTGACAAATCCGCTCGGCGCGCGCGCGCTTTATATTTTCCAGAACGGCGAAGACACGCTCTATCGCCTGCACGGTTCGCCGGAGTGGAATTCGATCGGAAAATCGGTTTCGTCCGGCTGTGTGCGGCTGATGAACCAGGACATCATCGACCTCTACGACCGGGTTCCCAATCGCACGCCCATCCTCGTCACCAGCAGTGTTGGAGCGCAGGTGCCGATGGCGTCCTACCAGAGCGGCGAGCCGATCGATGCCGGCGTGCCGGAAGGCTCGGTGCTGCTTGGCCGCGTCCGGTCGTTTTCCTCGATCTTCTGATCGGTGAAAGGGCGCGCTCAGCGCCCTTTCGAAAAACTTCCCAGGATGCCGCGTACAATAGCGCGGCCAAGCGACGAACCGACGGAGCGGACCACGGACTTGATTGCCGCTTCCGTGACCGACTGGCGGTTCGACGCGCGCGGCGACGGTGCGCGGCGTCCCGCCTGCTTCGGGGCTGTATCATCGCCGCCGAAACCGGGGATTGTCCAGCGCGATCCGCCTGAATCACCCTGCCCGGCCGATTCTTCCGCCTCCTGAGCGGCCTGCGCCTTTTTCTGCAGCATTTCGAACGCGGATTCGCGGTCGATCACCTCGTCATATTGGCCGGCAACCGGGCTTTCGAGCATCAGTTTGCGCCGCTCTTCCGGGGTGATCGGCCCCAGCCGCGACGATGGCGGGCGAATCAGCGTCCGCTGCACCATGGACGGAACGCCCTTTGCTTCCAGCGTCGAGACAAGCGCCTCGCCCGTTCCCAACTGGGTGATCGCCTTGGCGCAATCGAAATCCGGATTTGGCCGAAAGGTGTCGGCCGCCGTCTTGACCGCCTTCTGCTCACGCGGCGTATAGGCGCGAAGCGCATGCTGCACGCGGTTGCCGAGTTGCGCCAGCACGGTTTCGGGGATGTCGAGCGGGTTTTGCGTTACGAAATAGACGCCGACGCCCTTCGAGCGGATGAGCCGCACCACCTGCTCGACGCGATCCACCAGCACCTTGGGAGCGTCTTCGAACAGGAGATGCGCTTCATCGAAAAAGAACACCAGGCGCGGCTTGTCGGGGTTTCCTATCTCGGGCAGTTCCTCGAACAATTCCGACATCAGCCAGAGCAGGAAGGTCGCGTAAAGCCGGGGGTTCATCATGAGCTTGTCGGCGGCCAGCACGTTGATGGCGCCGCGCCCGTCGCGGGTGGTTCGCATGATGTCGGCAATTTTTAGCGCCGGCTCGCCGAAGAAATGCGAGGCCCCCTGCTGCTCCAGAATCAGCAGCGTACGCTGGATGGCGCCGACGGACGCCTTGGTGACGTTGCCGTAGCGTGCGCCAATTTCGTCCGCGCGGCTGGCTATGTTGGCGAGCAGGGATTGCAAATCCTTCAAGTCCAGCAGCAACAACCCCTCGTCGTCGGCGATGCGGAAGGCGATGTTCATGATGCCTTCCTGCGCTTCCGAAAGGTTCATCAGGCGCGACAACAACAGCGGCCCCATCTCGGACACGGTCGCGCGAATCGGATGCCCCTGCTCGCCGAACAAATCCCAGAAGATCACCGGGAATTCCTGGAATTCATAAGGGTCGAGCTTGATCGTCTTGGCGCGCTTGACCAGGAAATCCTCGGCGGTTCCCACCATGGCGATGCCGGACAGGTCGCCCTTGATGTCGGCGCAAAATACCGGCACGCCGGCATTGGAAAAGCCCTCCGCCAGAATTTGCAGCGTCACCGTCTTGCCAGTGCCTGTCGCTCCCGTAACCAGCCCATGGCGGTTTCCGTATTGAAGCAGAAGCTGCTCGGCGCGCTGGTAGCTGTCGTCCGGCTTGCGGCTTGCGCCTAGGAAGATGCTTTTCTCGTCCGCCATATATCCGGTCTCCGACAATCCAAATGGTTACCGCTTGCCGCGCGCAAAACGGTGGCCGAACGTATAGTGGGCCTGTGGCACAGCGACAATGGCTACCGGCCCGGCCCGGCCAAATTGGCTATCGAGAGCGGTGTTTGCATTGCGATACCGGGCTATCGACCCTACACTGGACCGAGTTGGCCGAAGCGGCCGATAGGACGGGAATTTGGATGACTACGGACGCCTTGACCGACAATAGTGATTTTGCGGCTGCCGATCGGCAGCGCTGGCGTCTGCTGGCCGAAAAGGCGCTCGCCGGAGCTTCGTTCGAGGACAGTTTGGTGTCCCACAGCGATGACGGCGTTCGCATCGATCCGCTCTATGGGCGGGCCGCGGACGCGGCTGCCGCACTGCGGGTCAGGCCGGACGCGCCGTGGACGATCAGCCAGCGCGTCGACGACCCGGACGTCGCCCGCGCCAAGGCGCAGATCGATGAAGACCTGGCACAGGGCGCTACCGGTCTGTCTCTTGTTTTCGAGGGCGCGCCGAACGCGTTCGGCTATGGCTTGCCCAGCACGGTCCAGGCGCTTGAAACGGTGCTGGACGGCGTGCCGCTCAACCAGGTTCACCTGCGTATCGATGTCCATCCATCAAGCCGGGCCATGGCCGATTGGCTGGTGGCGCTCCTGACCCGACGGCGCGTCGACCCAGCAAAGCTCAACATATCCTTCGGCATCGACCCGGCGGCGACCTTTGCGGGAACGGGCCGGCTGCGCATGTCGATCGAGGCGCTGCAGGCTTCGATGCCGCAATCGCTGGCGCATTTCTTCGCCATGGGCGTTCCGGGCGTGCTGCTTGAGGCCGATGGGCGGGTCTTTCACAATGCCGGCGCCACCGAAGCGCAGGAACTCGGCATCATGCTGGCATCGGCGGTGTCGCATCTGCGCCTGTTCGAGGAAGCGCGCCAGGCCCTCATTTACGCAGCACCTCATATCGGCTTCGTGGTCAGCGTCGACCAGAACCAGTTTCTGTCCATGGCCAAGGTCCGCGCCTTGCGCACGCTATGGGCGCGGGTGCAGCAGGCCTGCTCGATCCCGGCCTCCAACGCCGCCGTCCATGCCGAAACGTCGTTCCGGATGATGACGGCGCTGGACCCGGAGACAAATATCCTGCGCACGACCATCGCCTGTTTTGCCGCCGCTGTCGGCGGCGCCGATTCGATCTCGATCCTGCCGCACACGATTGCCCACGGGCTGCCCGGCGGCTTTGCCCGCCGCATCGCGCGCAACACGCAACTGATCATGGCGCGCGAAAGCCACATCGACTATGTCAACGATCCGGCGCGAGGGGCGGGCAGCATCGAAGCCCTGACCGAAAGCCTGTGCGAAGCGGCATGGGCCGAATTCCAGCGTATCGAAACCGAAGGCGGCATCCTGCCAAGCTTGCGCGACGGCCATATCCAGAAGCGCGTCAACGCGGCGCTTGCCGGGCGGCGAAAAAGCTACGCCCAAGGCAAGATCGCCATCGTCGGCACCACGCTCTATCCATCCAAGACTGAGCGGCCCGTCGAGACACTAAAGGCCGGGCGGCGACCTGAACCAACCGATGGGCTGGTTTTCTGCGAGCCGCTTCACCCCATCCGCCTCGACCAGACGACGAAGGCCCAGCAATGATCCCCGACTTCACCCAGATCGCCTGGTCCAAGGCCCCTGCCCGCGCGGCCAACGTCGAAGGACAGTGGCTGACGCCGGAAGGCATCGCCATCAAGCGCCTCTATGGCGAAAGCGACCTCAAGGACCTGTCGCATCTCGATACTTTTCCCGGCTTGGCGCCCTTCATGCGCGGGCCATATCCGACCATGTATGTCCAGAAGCCGTGGACGATCCGCCAATATGCGGGGTTCTCGACGGCGGAGGAATCCAACGCGTTTTACCGGCGCAACCTTGCCGCCGGCCAGAAAGGCCTTTCCGTCGCCTTCGACCTCGCCACCCATCGCGGCTATGACAGCGACCATCCGCGCGTTGCCGGCGATGTCGGCATGGCCGGTGTTGCCATCGATTCCATCCTCGACATGCGCCAGTTGTTCGACGGCATCCCGCTCGACGAGATGACCGTATCGATGACCATGAACGGCGCGGTACTGCCGATCCTGGCGCTTTACATCGTCGCGGCGGAAGAACAGGGCGTGGCCCAGAAAGACCTCGCCGGAACCATTCAGAACGACATTCTGAAAGAGTTCATGGTGCGCAACACCTACATCTATCCGCCGAAGCCCTCGATGCGTATCGTCTCGGATATTTTTTCCTATACGTCGCGGCACATGCCGAAATTCAACTCGATCTCGATTTCCGGCTATCACATGCAGGAAGCGGGCGCGACGGCCGACCTGGAACTCGCCTACACCATCGCCGACGGCATCGAATATGCGCGCGCCGGCGTCGCAGCCGGGCTGGATATCGACAAGTTCGCGCCCCGGCTTTCCTTCTTCTGGGCCATCGGCATGAACTTCTTCATGGAAGTGGCCAAGTTGCGCGCCGCGCGCCTCATCTGGGCGCAACTGATGCAGAAGAATTTTGCGCCGAAAGACCAGCGCTCGCTGTCGCTCAGAACCCATTGCCAGACTTCGGGCTGGTCGCTGACGGCGCAGGACCCCTACAACAACATCGCCCGTACCATGATAGAGGCGATGGCGGCGACGCAGGGGCACACGCAGTCGCTGCATACCAATTCCTTCGACGAGGCGCTGGCCCTGCCGACTGACCATTCGGCGCGCATCGCACGCAATACGCAACTCATCCTGCAAAAGGAATCCGGCACCACCGCCATCATCGATCCATGGGGCGGCTCCGCCTATGTCGAGCGGCTGACGCACGATCTGGCGCAGCGCGCATTGGCGCATATCGAGGAGATCGAGAAGCTTGGCGGCATGGCGGCGGCCACCGAAAAGGGCATCCCGAAACTTCGTATAGAGGAAGCGGCCGCACGCACGCAGGCGCGCATCGATTCCGGCGACCAGATTCTCGTCGGCGTGAATGCCTTCCGGCCGGACAGTGATACGAATGTCGATGTGTTGAAGATCGACAACGCCGAAGTGCGCGCGCGCCAGCTTTCAAAGCTGCAGCAATTGAAGGGCACGCGCGACGTGAACGCCGTCGAAACGGCACTGGACGCGCTGACCCGCGCCGCCGAAAATGGCGAAAACCTGCTGGATTTTTCCATCCGCGCCGCCCGCGCCAACGCGACCGTGGGCGAAATCTCGCTGGCGCTGGAAAAGGCCTTCGGTCGGCATGTCGCCACCGTGCAAACCATTTCCGGCGTCTATCGCAAGGCGCTGGGCGAGACCCCGGCTGTGGATCGGCTTCAGCAAAAGATTGCCGCCTTCGAAAAGAAGGCCGGCTGCAAACCGCGTATCCTTGTCGCCAAGATGGGCCAGGACGGGCATGACCGCGGCCAGAAGGTCATCGCCACCGCCTTCGCCGATCTTGGCTTCGACGTGACGGTCGGCGCGATGTTCCAGACGCCAGACGAGATCGCCAAGCTCGCCGCCGATCACGACGTCCATATCGTCGGCGCGTCGTCCCTGGCGGCTGGCCATCTGACGCTGATCCCCGAGTTGAAAGACGCGCTGAAGAAATCCGGCCACGACGACATCCTGATCGTCGCCGGCGGCGTTATTCCGCCGCAGGACTACGATGCGGTGCTGAAAGCGGGGGCAGCGGAAATCTTCCCGCCTGGAACGGTTATTCCCGACGCGGCCGAACGGCTGATGGACAGGCTGCTTTCTTAGCAAATCGACGTGTGGTAAGGAGAAAACATCTATCTGGGGTTGCGTTATGTCAAAGCTGAGCCAGACCGATGAGCAAAAGCTCGTAATCGCCCGCCAACTTATGGCCCGATATCATATTGCCATGTCGGTACTGACACAGGGCGTTCCCCGCACATGACCGACGAATTCAAGCAGAAACTCGTCGAAGCGAAAGAAAAATTGGCGCCCTATACGATCGCTGCGCGCGCGGTGAAGTCAAAGTAGTCGACGGAGCACTATCGGTGCGGGCGAGGCCTCAGCCTGCCCCCAGCCCGACAATCTCCCATTCCTTGCCGTTGACGGTGGCAACGTCGCCAACCTTCTTGCCGAACAAGGCGCGGGCCATCGGTGAGACATGCGAGATCGAGCCCTTGGCGGGGTCGGCCTCGTCCTCACCGACGATCTTCCAGGACACCGATTTCGCGCCCTCGCTTTCGAGTTCGACGATCATGCCGAACCGGACGACCTCGCTGTCGCTCTCCGGTATCGACAGTTCCGCGCTCTCGCGCCGCGCCGCCCAGTAGCGAAGATCGCGTGAAACCACAGCAACGCGCTGCTTGTCCGCCTCGGCTTCCGCCTTCGCCAATTCCTCGCGCAGATCGGTAATTTCGGCATCGATCCCGTCCAGGCCGTCTTGCGTGACCAGATTCCGATGCTCGCTGATCGGGCGCTCGCCAATGCTGGCGATGGCGTTTTCGCTGTCTTCCTCGCGGGTGAAGGCTCTGCTCATGCATGAAACTTAGGCTCGGGCGCGGGCCTTCACAAGTAATTCCCGAGCTTGCCGGCCTTTATCGGCCGGCAGTGCCAGCAATCACATAGGACGTTCAGGCCAGCGCTGCCGTCGGGCGCAGGCTGGCAACGGAAATGCCGTTCCAGTTCTTCAAAACCGGATTGGCCTGCCCGCCCAATTTAGCCGCTACCGCGTCGTCCTTCGACAGCAGTTTTGCCAATACGGCAGCGATCATGATTTCGACGGCGCGGGACGCGCCGTCGTCGCATTTGAGCGCGATACCCAGCCCAAGCTCAGGCAATGCCGCGCAATAGACGCCCTCGGCTCCGGTCTTGACGAAGATGCGCCCGGGTGCGGCTTCCATCAGCGCGACATCGGCACGGTCGGTGCCGGAAACCAGGAACGGCTCGGCCATGCAGGCGGACATCAGCCGCTTGGCGGCTTTCGCTCGTTGAGGCCCGAGCCCGTTGCCCGTTGTCATCCGCGCGAAGCCGCGCGCAAAATCGCGCAGCGGCACGGCATAGGTCGGGATCGAGCAGCCATCGGTGCCGCGATGGGCCTCGTCATGGGCGGCACCCGTCACGGTTTCCATCGCCCCGCGCACCATCTCCTGCAAGGCGTGGCCGGCCTTGACATAGCCCCGATGATCGATGCCGGCATGAGCGCATGTGCACAAGAAGCCCGAATGCTTGCCGGAACAATTGTTGTGCAGCGCGCTTGGCAAACCGCCGGCGCGTGCCAGATCGATCGTCGCGGCTTGCCTGGATGGCCAATGCGCGCCGCATTCCAGCGCCGACACATCAAGGCCCGCTTTGCCGAGCATGGAGCTTGCCAGTTCGGTATGGGTCGGCTCGCCCGAATGCGAGGCGCAGGCCAGCGCCAGTTCGCGCTGCCCGAAGCCGTAGGCGTCCGCCGCGCCGCTCTCGACAAAGGGCAGCGCCTGGATCGCCTTTACCGCCGAGCGCGGAAAGACGGCGCGCGCCGTGTCGCCGATTTCCCAGACCGGCTTGCCGTCGCCGTCGAACACCGACACCGCGCCGCGATGCGAACTCTCCACCACCGCGCCGCGCAGAACCTCAACCAGAACCGGATTAGTCACTTCGTTACCCTCACAATGGCTCCCCTTCGGAAGCCGTCACGGCCGTCAGCGGCAAAGAAAATGGCCTTACGCTGCTCAGCCGGCCATCACGGTGTCAAGCACCTGAAGATCGGAAAACTCCGCTGTGAAGCGGCGACGCCACTCCTCATTTATCCCGTCTGCCTGACGATCGAATTTGTACCAGTCCTCGCGACCCAGTTCGCAATTTCCCTCGACCATCGCATGGGTCGCGATCCGATGCACGACACGCTGCGGATCGGCGGTTACCTCCTCATAGGTCGTCCTCACCGGCACAACGCCGTTCCTGGCGAAGTACAGTTCCCACCGAGCCCGCCGGCCCAATAAATCGCGAACAATGTCCTGCAGGCCGCGACCGTCATACTGTGCCACGCCGCCCGGCGTAATGGGTGGCAGGCCGGCCACCCAGACATCCGTCTGCTTGGCCTTGAGCAGTGAAATCGCCTGGCCGAGAATGTCTTCCCTCGTCAACAAGACAAAAAAGACCTGCCCAAGATCCCGGGCAAGGTCGACATGCGGCAGAACGCGGTCCATTGCCCATGGGTGCATCTTCAAGGCGAGCACGCCGTTTGATGTCATGCCACGCGCGACGGCTTCACTAAACTGGTCCGGCACGTCTTCCGGGTAGCCCTCGTGATGCGAGCGCATCCAATGCGTATTGAAATACTCGTATGGCCTGCCCAGGATTCCGGTGGTCGCCATATGCTGCGATAGAAGATGCGAACCCGTTCTCTCGTCTGTGCAAAGAAGGATTGTTTTCTCAGGCAGGACCATGGGCCGTTTCTACCTTATGCGGTCGAGGATCGACACGTAATTGGCGACTGCAGCACCCCCCATGTTGAAGATGCCGCCGAGCATTGCGCCCGGTACCTGGATGCCACCGGCCTCGCCGGTCAGTTGCATGGCGCTCAGCACATGCATGGAAACGCCGGTCGCGCCGATCGGATGGCCCTTGGATTTCAGCCCGCCCGAAGGATTGACCGGCAAGCGGCCGTCCTTCGCGGTTTCGCCGCTGAGCGCGACTTTTGCACCCTCGCCCCGCTTGGCCAGCCCCATCGCCTCATATTCGATCAGTTCGGCGATGGTGAAGCAGTCATGCGTTTCGACGAAGGATAGGTCGTCCAGCGTCACGCCGGCACTCTTCAGCGCCTTGGCCCAGGCCACCTCACAGCCCTCGAACAGAAGAATATCGCGCTTCGACATCGGCAAAAAATCCTGCACATGCTCGTTGGCGCGGAAGGCCACGGCCCGGCGCATTTTCAGCGCGTTGGTTGAATCGGTCAGCACCAATGCCGCAGCCCCATCCGACACCAGCGAGCAATCCGTGCGCTTGAGCGGGCCAGCGACGAAGGGGTTCTTCTCGCTTTCGGTGCGGCAGAACTCGTAGCCGAAATCCTTGCGCAGCTGCGCGTAAGGATTATCGACGCCGTTCTTGTGGTTCTTGGCCGCAATCGTCGCCAGCGCATCCGACTGATCGCCATGGCGCTGGAAATAGGCGCTGGCGATCTTGCCGAAGACACCGGCGAAGCCCGCCGGCGTATCGCCGTCCTCCGGCAGATAGGAGGCGCGCAACAGGTTGCGGCCGATCTCGGGACCGGGCGTCGTCGTCATCTGCTCCGCACCGACCACCAGCACGACACGGGCCGCCTTGGCTTCGATGGCACGGATGCCCTGACGCACTGCCGCCGAACCGGTGGCGCAGGCGTTCTCGACGCGCGTAGCCGGCTTGAAGCGCAGCCGGTCGTCTGCCTGCAAGACCAGGCTCGCGGTAAAATCCTGTGCGGAAAAGCCGGCGTTGAAGTGGCCGAGCACGATCTCGTCGACCTCGTCGGGGCCGATGCCGGCGTGCTCCAGCGCCTCTGCCGCCACCGTGGTGATCAGGTTTTCGAGCGTCTCGCCCTCGAGCTTGCCGAAGCGCGAATGCGCCCAGCCGACGATACATGCGGTCATCACAATCTCCTTCCTGTTCGACGGCGTGGCCACCGCCAACAAGTTTCCTGCAAAATGGACGCCCGCGCCCGTCCCGTAAAGCAAAGTTTGCATTGGTTCGCGTCTGGCTCATCGAATTTTTGTTGATTGACGGGTCAATAAAAAATAAACTGACCCGAGGAGACTTCAATGCCAAAGATCGGAATGGAACCGCTGCGCCGCAAGGCGCTGATCGATGCGACAATCTCGGCGATCGGCGAGCGCGGTTCGCTGGACGTCACCATGTCGGATATCGCCGGACGCGCCGGCGTGTCTTCCGCGTTGGCGCATCATTATTTCGGGGCGAAGGACGAGTTGCTGCTGGCGACAATGCGGCATCTGCTGGCAGAGTTGGGCGCGGATGCGCGGCGCGTTTTGCATGCAGCGCCCACAGCCCGCGCGCGCGTCTCGGCGGTCGTTGCCGTCAACTTTTCCACCGTCCAGTTCAGGCCGCAGACTATTGCCGCCTGGCTCGCCTTCTATGTCGAGGCACAGCGGTCGCCGGCACTGCGCCGCTTGCTGAAGGTCTATGCGCGTCGCCTGCATTCCAACCTGATGAGCGGGCTGGCCAGCATCGTGTCGCGAAGGCAAGCTGATCAGATCGCCGAAACCACGGCAGCGCTGATCGACGGGCTCTATATCCGACGCGCGCTGATGGACGGCGTGCCGGATGCGGCAACGGCCATCGCGCTGATCGAAGACTATCTGCACCTGAAACTCAGCCAGCAAAAGACAGCACAATGACCGGTCAGCCGAATTTCCTCATCATCATGGTCGACCAGTTCAACGGGACGTTGTTTCCCGATGGCCCGGCGGATTTCCTGCATGCGCCACACCTGAAGGCGCTGGCCGCGCGCTCGGCCCGCTTCAAGAACAATTACACGGCCTCCCCGCTATGCGCGCCGGGCCGCGCCTCGTTCATGAGCGGGCAATTGCCCTCGCGCACCGGCGTCTACGACAACGCCGCCGAATTCGTCTCGTCGATCCCGACCTATGCGCATCATCTGCGCGCCGCCGGCTATCGCACCTGCCTGTCGGGGAAGATGCATTTCGTCGGGCCGGACCAGTTGCACGGCTTCGAGGAACGGCTGACGACGGACATCTACCCGGCCGATTTCGGCTGGACGCCGGACTACCGCAAGCCCGGCGAACGTATCGAATGGTGGTATCACAACCTCGGTTCGGTCACCGGGGCCGGCGTTGCCGAAATCACCAACCAGATGGAATATGACGACGAGGTCGCCTTCCACGCGGAGCAGAAACTCTATCAATTGTCGCGTGAAAGCGACGGCCCACGACGACCATGGTGCCTCACCGTCTCGCTCTCGCACCCGCACGACCCGTTCGTCGCGCGCCGCAAATACTGGGACCTCTACGAGAACTGCCAGGCTCTCGACCCGGAAAGCGCGTTCATTCCCTATGAGAAGCAGGACGCGCATTCGCAGCGCCTCTACAAGGCCAGCGACTACGACAGCTTCGACATCACCCGCGAGCAGATCCGGCGCTCTCGGCGTGGCTACTTCGCCAACATCTCCTATGTCGACGACAAGGTCGGCGAGCTTCTGTCGGTGCTGGAGCACACGCGGATGGCCGACGATACCGTTATCCTGTTCTGCTCGGACCATGGCGACATGCTGGGCGAGCGCGGCCTGTGGTTCAAGATGAGCTTCTTCGAAGGCTCGGCCCGTGTGCCGCTGATGGTGGCCGGCCGTGGCATTCCAGCAGGCCTCTATACCGAGCCGGTCTCCAATCTGGATATCTGCCCGACGCTCTGCGACATCGCCGGCGTCGACATGAGTGCGGTCATGCCGTGGACGGACGGCCAATCGCTCAAGCCTCTGACCGAAGGGGTCGCCCGGACGGAACCGGTGCTGATGGAATATGCCGCCGAGGGTTCCTATGCACCTATGGTGGCTATCCGTGACGGAAGCTACAAATTCGTCCATTGCGAAATCGACCCGCCGCAACTGTTTGACCTCGCGGCTGATCCGCTGGAGCGCGACAACCTCGCCGCCGATCCGGCAAACGCCGCGCTCGTCGCATCATTCATGGAAAAGGTGCGCGCGCGCTGGGACATGGCCGGTTTCGACGCCGCCGTGCGCGAGAGCCAAGCACGCCGCTGGGTCGTTTATCCGGCACTGCGTAACGGCTCCTACTTTCCGTGGGACTTCCAGCCGCTGCAAAAAGCTTCGGAGCGCTACATGCGCAACCACATGAATCTTGACACACTCGAAGAACAGAAGCGCTTTCCGCGAGGAGAATGAAATGATCACCATCTGGGGCAGGACCACGTCGTCCAACGTGCAGACCGTCATGTGGGCGTTAGCAGAACTCGGCGTCGAGCATGAGCGCATCGACGCGGGCGGGCCTTTCGGCGGGCTCGATACGCCGGAATACGCCGCGATGAACCCCAACCGGCTGGTACCGGTGCTGCGCGATGAGGGCGAGTACATTTGGGAAAGTTCCTCGATCGTGCGCTATCTGGGTGCGCGTTATGGTTCCGAGCAGTTCTGGCCGACCGATCCGCTGAACCGCGCCAAGCTCGATCAGTGGAGCGACTGGACCAAGACGACGCTGGTGCCGGCCTTTCTGACCAACGTCTTCTCGCCGATGATGCGCAACAAGCCCGGCGAGCGCGACGAGGCAGCCATAGCCAAGGGCGTCGCAAACCTCGCCAAGGTGATGCGCATCTTCGACAAGCGGCTGTCCGAGGGCGACTATCTCGGCGGCGACGAGCCGTGCTTTGCCGACATGGTCGCCGGCGTGCTGCTCTACCGCTATTTCACGCTCGAGATCGAGCGCACCCACCTGCCCCACCTCGCCGCCTATTACGAGCGACTGACACATCGCCCCGCCTACGCTCGGCACGTCATGGTTTCCTACGACAGCATGAGAGCGAAATGACTTCCAGCCTCGAAGCCGATTTCGTCATCATCGGATCCGGCTCGGCTGGCTCGGCCATGGCCTACCGCCTGTCGGAAGACGGCAAGCACTCGGTCATCGTCATCGAATTCGGCGGCACCGATATGGGGCCGCTGATCCAGATGCCATCGGCACTGTCGATCCCGATGAACATGCCGCATTACGATTGGGGTTTTTCGAGCGAGCCGGAACCGCATCTGGACGGGCGCACGCTGGTTACACCGCGCGGCAAGGTTTTGGGTGGATCGTCGTCCATCAACGGCATGGTCTATGTGCGCGGCCATGCGCGTGATTTCGATCATTGGGCTGAGCAAGGGGCGACCGGCTGGGGCTACGCCGACGTGCTTCCCTATTTCAAGCGCATGGAAGATTCGGAAGGCGGCGAGGAAGGCTGGCGCGGCAAAAGCGGGCCGCTGCATGTCCAGCGCGGCCTTCGCCGCAACCCACTCTATCAGGCCTTCATGCAAGCCGGCGTACAGGCGGGCTTCGAACTGACCGACGACTATAACGGCTCGAAGCAGGAAGGCTTTGGGCCGATGGAGCAGACGATTTTTCGCGGCCGCCGCTGGTCCGCGGCCAACGCCTATCTGCGGCCGGCGCTAAAGCGGCAAAACGTACGTCTCGTCAAGGGCTTCGCCCGACGCGTCATCATCGAGAATCAACGAGCGGCGGGAGTCGAGATCGAGGCTCATAAGAAGATTCAAATCGTTAAAGCGCGGCGTGAAGTGATCGTCGCCGCCTCCTCCATCAATTCGCCTAAAATCCTGATGCTGTCGGGCATCGGCCCGGCCGCCCATCTCCAGGCGAACGGCATCGACGTCGTCGCCGACCGCCCCGGCGTCGGCCAGAACCTGCAAGACCATCTCGAGCTTTACATCCAGCAGGAATCGACGCGGCCGATCACGCTGAACTCGGTTCTCAATCCCTTTTCCAAAGCGCTCATCGGCGCGCGCTGGTTGCTGTTCAAGAGCGGCCTGGGCGCCACCAACCATTTCGAGGCTGCCGCCTTCGTGCGCTCCGCCGCCCGCGTCGACTATCCCGACATCCAGTATCACTTCATCCCCGCCGCCGTGCGCTACGACGGCAAGTCGGCGACCAAGGCGCACGGTTTTCAGGCGCATGTCGGGCCGATGCGCTCGAAATCGCGCGGCGCGGTGAGCCTGCGCTCGCCCGACCCGAGGGCGAAGCCCAAAATCCAGTTCAACTACATGTCGCATCCCGACGACTGGCGTGATTTCCGCCATTGCATCCGGCTGACCCGCGAGATTTTCGGGCAGGCGGCATTCGATCCCTTCCGGGGTGAAGAAATCTCGCCCGGCAAGGCGGTCCAAAGCGATGAGCAACTCGACGATTTCATCCGCAATCATGCAGAGAGCGCGTTTCATCCCTGCGGCACCTGCCGGATGGGACGTGCTGACGATATAGGCAGTGTCGTCGATCCGGAGTGCCGGGTCATCGGTGTGGATGGCCTGCGGGTCGCCGATTCCTCGATCTTTCCGCGCGTCACCAACGGCAATCTCAACGGCCCTTCGATCATGACGGGTGAAAAGGCGTCCGACCATATTCTCGGCCGCGTACCGCTTTCCCCTTCCAACCAGGAGCCATGGATCAATCCGCGCTGGCAGGTATCCGACAGATAGAGCATGATCCGGCCACCGCCATCCAAGCGCCTCGCGACAAAACTGGAGACACCCATGCGCGCCCAACCGACGGCATCGCACTATATCAACGGCCGCTTCGTCGAAGACGATCACGGCGCGCCGCTGACTGTCATCTATCCGGCAACCGGCGAAACGATCGCGACATTGCATTCGGCAACGTCGAACATCGTCGAGTTGGCGGTCGAGGCCGCGCGCGCCGCACAGCCGGCCTGGGCGCGGCTGAAGCCGGTGGAGCGCGGACGTATCCTGCGCCGCGCCGCCGAAATCCTGCGCGCGCGCAACGCCGATCTCGCCCGGCTGGAGACGCTGGATACCGGCAAGGCAATCCAGGAGACGCTGGTGGCGGACGCGGCATCGGCTGCCGACTGCCTCGAATATTTCGGGGGCGCGATCCCCGTCTTCAACGGTGAGTCCGTCGATCTCGGCGGCCCGTTCGCCTATACGCGGCGCGAAGCGCTGGGCGTCTGCGTCGGCATCGGCGCCTGGAATTATCCGATCCAGATCGCCGGCTGGAAGTCGGCGCCGGCACTGGCCATGGGCAACGCCATGGTATTCAAGCCCTCCGAAAACACACCGCTTTCGGCGCTGGCCCTGGCGGAAATCTATACGGAAGCCGGTCTGCCGGATGGGTTGTTCAACGTCGTGCAAGGTTATGGCGACGTGGGTGCAGCGCTTGTCGAGCACGAAGCCGTCGCAAAGGTCTCGGTCACGGGTTCGGTGCCGACCGGGCGCCGGGTCATGGCGCTTGCCGGATCGAAAATGAAGCATGCGACCATGGAACTGGGCGGCAAGTCGCCATTGATCGTCTTCGACGATGCCGATCTCGAAAACGCCATTGGCGGCGCGATGCTGGGCAATTTCTACTCTACCGGCCAGGTCTGTTCCAACGGCACCCGCGTCTTCGTGCAAAAGGGCATCCACGATCGCTTTGTCGAACGATTGGTGGAACGGACGAAAAATATACGCATCGGCGATCCGCTCGACCCGGAAACGCAGATGGGACCGCTGGTCAGCAAGGCGCAGCACGACAAGGTTATCGGTTATCTGGGCATCGGCCAGCAGGATGGCGCGACGCTCGCCGTCGGCGGCAAGGTGCCGTCGCTGCAAGGGTTCGAGGGCGGGTTCTTCGTGGAGCCGACCGTCTTCACCGGCGTCACCGACACCATGCGGATCGCGCGCGAAGAAATATTCGGGCCGGTGATGAGCGTGCTGAAATTCGACGAGGAAGACGAGGTGATCGAGCGCGCCAACGCGACCGAATTCGGCCTCGCCGCCGGCGTATTCACGCGCGACCTGGCACGCGGCCACCGCGTCGTCGCCGACCTTCAGGCGGGCACCTGCTGGATCAACACCTATAATCTGACGCCGGTGGAAATTCCATTCGGCGGCGTCAAGCAGTCCGGTATCGGCCGCGAGAATTCGCTTGCCGCCCTGACGCTCTATTCGCAGTTGAAGTCGGTCTATGTCGAGACCGGCGACGTTGCGAGCCCTTACTGACCTCAGACTGAGTCGGCCGGATCGATGAACGTTTTTGCTCGTCGACCGGCCTGCCCCAAGTGCGAACTGGCCTCTTTCTGGAGCGAATAACCGGCCCAACCGGGCGTCCATTGGAGAAGCCTGCGAATTGCGACATTCGGGCCGCCATTGCGCTTGCAGGATCGGAATGCGCCGGTTATAAGCCCGCCACTGGTCACGGAGTGTAGCGCAGCCTGGTAGCGCACGTCGTTCGGGACGACGGGGTCGCAGGTTCAAATCCTGCCACTCCGACCAGAAAATCTCCCGTATCTTGCTCCCTGCGTTGCAGGTGAGCCACCTTTCCCTTGACGGAGCCCGTTCGGCTCATTTCCCTTGCGCCGCCACCTGGAAAGACCTCGCTTTTGTAGCCTGGTTGTATATTTCAACTAAATACAACCATAGATTTAAATCGAGCTTCCCGATTTTTGCAATCGGGCTTGGCATGCTGCGGGCATGTCAAAGCATTCAACTCCTCTTTCCTGCAGCCGTTTCCGCGAATGTCGCGCCGGAACATCGGCGATCGAGTTTGCCATGCTGGCGCCGATCTTCGTTCTTTTCCTGCTCGGAATGATTGCATACGGCATCTATTTCGGCGCCAGCCATTCGGTCCAGCAGATTGCTGCCGATGCGGCGCGCCTGGCGATCGGCGGCCAGAACGCTACCGAGCGGGAGCAGATCGTCACCGATTACGTCGCTGCCAATGCCGGCGGCTATCCGTTCATCGACCGGACCAAGCTTACCGTCAGCGCACGCGACAGCGCCAGCGTGGCCAACCAGTTCGATGTCTCGATCGGTTACGACGCGCGCAACCTGCCGATCTGGAACCTGCTGCCGGATCTGCCCATGCCCGGCACCACCATTACGTTCCGCTCGACCATCCGTGTTGGAGGCATATGATGCCGTCATTGTCCGGAAACAGGAGCCGAAACCTCTTCCGCCGCATGCTGGCCGACCGCCGCGCCAATTTTGCGGTAATGACGGCCTTGAGCGCCCCCGTCGCCATCGCCCTATGCGCGGTCGCCATCGACGAAGGCTCGCTCTATACCGAGCGTCGCTCCACGCAATCCCTGGTCGATATCGCGGCCATCACGGCGGCAGCCAATATCGACAAGGCGCAGGCCGCTGTCCTGCTTACCCTGAAGGACAATGGCCTCTCCTCTGTCGTCATCGACAACCCGGGTGAGCTACCCGAGGCCGGCAAGGCAGTCGTGGCGATCATACGCGGACGCTATTCGGCAACCGCCAGCCCTGCTACGCGATTCGAGGCCGGCAAGGAGCCCTATAACGCGGTGCGTGTTTCCCTGCGCAAGCTGGGCACGCTGCATTTCGGCGGGGCGCTGATGTCGCCGCCGGTGATCGGCACGACCGCCGTCGCCAGCGTTTCGGCGCAAGCGGCCTTTTCCATCGGCTCACGGCTTCTTTCGGTCGATACCGCCAGTTCCCCCATCCTCAATGCCGTGCTCGGCGGTCTGCTCGGGACCAGTCTTTCGCTGAACGTGATGGACTACCGGGCGCTGGTGTCGGCTGATATCAACGTCCTTTCCTTCATCGACGCGCTTGCCGTCCGGCTCAACATGACCGGCGTGACCTATGACGATGTGCTGGCATCGGAGGCGACCGTCGGGCAAATCGCGCGGACAATGGCGGACGTGCCGGGACTGGACGGCACAAGCAGGCTGGCGCTGCAGGCGATTGCGCTAAAGGCGGCCGGCGCGGGCAAGATCGGGCTCCGGAGCCTGGTCGATCTAGGCCCGGTCGGTCGGCTTGGCCTTGGACAATCGGCTGGCCAGCTATCCGTCGTTGCCAACGCCCTGTCGATGCTGACCGCATCGGCGGTGCTCGCGGACGGGAAGCATCAGGTCGATGTCGATCTCGGGGCCAACGTTCCAGGTCTGCTGTCGACCCGACTCAGCATCGCCATCGGCGAACCGGAACAGCATTCGGCATGGCTCGCCGTCGGCGAGAAAGGAACCGTGGTGCGTACCGCCCAAACGCGCATCCGCCTTGTCGTCGGGGTGGGCGGGCTTGGCTCCCTGCTCGGCAAAGTCGTTACGCTGCCGCTTTATGTCGACATCGCCTATGCCAAGGGCGAGCTCGCCGACATCTCCTGCAGCGCCGGGCGCGTCGAACAGGTCAACATCGATGCGACGCCGGGCGTGACCGATCTGCGCATCGCCGCCATCGAGAGCTCCGCGATGACCGATTTCAGCCGGCCGCCGGTTTTTTCACCCGCCAAACTCGTGGACGTTTCCTTGCTTGGGCTTGGCTTGGTTTCGATTTCGGCGCAAGCACGCGCGGCAATGGAAAACAGCAAGGCGACCAGCCTCCGTTTCAGCAGCAACGACATAAAGACCCGAGCCACCAAAGGCGTTTCGACGCATGAGCTTACCGGTTCGCTCGCCGGGACGCTGCTTGGCAGCCTGCAACTGGAAGCCCATGTCCTCGGCTTGAAGATCGGCGTTCCAACGGCGGTTACCCAGGCCTTGGGGACGACGCTGCAGGCGGCGACCACGCCCCTCGATACCGTTCTCGACAATCTTCTGGCGCTTCTGGGCATCGAGATAGGCGCCGCCGATATCCGCGTTACCGGCGCGACGTGTGGGAATTCGGTGCTGGTGCAGTAACAAGACGCCGGTCAGTAAAGCTGGCCGATGAAGCAGCGCAATTCGGGCAATGACAGCGCCCCACCCTGCAAGGCCGCGCCGTAGCCTGCGAAATCGACAGCCTCGACCGGACCAAGTTCCGGCGGCAGCGCCCACACCGCCGGCTTTGCCGCGAAGTTGAAGACGCATAGCAGCCTTTCGCCAGCGCCCTCGCGGATAAAGGCAAGCACATCGCCCTCGGCATCGAGGAAGCGAATGGACCCGGACGCCAGCGCAGGGTGCGCGCGCCGCAATGCCAGCACGGCGCGGTAGTGAGCAAGCACCGACAGATCGTCGGCGTTCTGGACATCCACGGCCTTCACCCGATGGCTTTCCGGCACCGGCAGCCAGGGCTTTGCGGTCGAGAACCCCGCATTGTCAGCACTGGCTTCCCAGACCATCGGCGTACGGCAGCCATCCCTGCCCTTGAAGCCGGGCCAGAAGCGGATGCCGTAGGGATCGCGCAAATCCTCGAAGGCGATATCGGCTTCCTCCAGCCCCAGTTCCTCGCCTTCGTAAAGACAGATGGAACCACGCAAGGCGCACAGCAGTTCGATTGAGAACTTGGCGACCGCAACCGTGTCGCCGCCGGGCTGCGTCCAGCGCGTCACATGGCGCGCCACGTCATGGTTGGAGAACGCCCAGCACACCCAGCCGGAAGGCGCGGCGGCCTCGAAGGCTTCAACGCAGCCGCGCACATGCGCCGCCGAACACTCCGGCCCGAGCATGTCGAACGTGTAGCACATATTGAGTTTGTCGTTGCCGGCCGTATAGGCAGCCAGCGTCTGCAACGAGCGGCTTTCGTCACCGACTTCGCCGACCACGGCATGCCCCTCGCTCTCATCGATCAAGGTCCGAAACCGCTTCAGGAAATCGATGTTCTCCGGTCGCGACTTGTCGAAAAGGTGCTCTTGGAAATTATACGGATTGGTGTCCGTATTCGTCCCGTCGAGGCTTTCCGGCAACGGCGGGTTGCTGCGCAGCCACCGGTCCTGGATGTAGTAGTTGACCGTATCGAGCCGGAAGCCGTCGACGCCGCGCTTTAGCCAGAAGCGAACCGTCTCGAGCACCGCGTCCTGCACGTCCATATTGTGAAAATTGAGCGCCGGTTGCGAACTCAGGAAATTGTGCAGGTAATATTGCCGGCGGCTCGAATCCCATTCCCATGCCGGGCCGCCGAACACCGACATCCAGTTGTTGGGCGCGGTGCCGTCCGGCCTGGCATCGGCCCAGACATACCAATCGGCCTTGGGATCGGCCCGGCTGGCGCGGCTTTCGATGAACCATGGGTGCCGGTCGGAAGAATGCGCCAGCACCTGGTCGATGATGACTTTCAGCCCCAGCCCGTGCGCCTCGGCAATGACGGCGTCGAAATCCTCCAGCGTGCCGAACAACGGATCGACCGCTTCGTAATCGGAGACGTCATAGCCCATGTCCGCCATCGGCGACTTGAAGAAGGGCGACAGCCAGACAGCATCGACGCCCAGCGACGCGACATGGCCCAGACGCTTGACGATGCCGCGCAGATCGCCGCTGCCGTCGCCGGTGGTGTCCTGGAACGAGCGTGGATAAATCTGGTAGATGACGCAGCCCCGCCACCACTCGGCCTTGTTGTCGCCTGCCATTGCATCCTCCTGTGGCGCTACGCCCTGCGCTCGACCATGAACACCACCGTGCGCCCCGGCACCATCTGCGGATCGTCGCCGGCTTGCTCGGGAGCCGGCAAAGCCGGGGCCCAGTCACAGCCTTGCCGGGCCGGTAGCAAGAACCGGCATGGCTGACGGTCGCCATTGATGGCAATCGCTGCCCATCCATCGCCTGTCCCAAGCAGCATGACAAGCCGGCGCCGGTTGGGATCACGCCAATCGGCTTCTTCAAGCGGCACGCCGGCTTCGGTCAGCCACGCCACGTCCGGGCTTTCGTCAGGACGCGGCGCACCGGTCAGGAAAGCCGTTTCAGCAAGCACCGGCACCGCGCGGCGCAGCGCGCCCAGCGCGAAGGCATAGGCTTCCAGCGCACGGTCTCGCCCTTCCCAGTCGAGCCAGGTGATTTCATTGTCCTGCGCATAGGCGTTGTTGTTGCCGCGCTGGGTTCGGCCGAATTCGTCGCCGGCGGTCAGCATGATCGTGCCGCGCGAGGCAAACAGCGTCGCCAGCAGCGCGCGCACGTCGCCGGCGCGTTGTGCTTCGATTGCGGGGTCGGCCGTTACGCCCTCGACCCCGTTGTTCCAGGAAAAATTCTCATCATGGCCGTCGCGGTTCTGCTCGCCATTGGCCTCGTTGTGCTTGCTGGAATAGGCGGCGATATCGGCCAGCGTCATGCCGTCATGGGCGGCGATGAAATTGACCGTTCTGATTTGCGGCCCGCCGGCAAACACATCCGAGGACCCCGCCAACCGCGTCGCCAGCGCGCCGACCATGCCGCTGTCGCCGCGCCAGAAACGCCGGACATCGTCGCGGTATCTGTCGTTCCATTCGAGGAAGGGCGATCCGAAATTGCCGAGTTGATAACCGCCCGGTCCTATATCCCATGGTTCGGCAATCAGCACCCTGTCGCCAAGCACCGGATCGTTGCGCATGGCGTCCAACAGGGGTGCGTGCGGGTCGAAACCGCGGCTCACCCGACCGAGAACGGTGCCGAGATCGAAGCGAAAGCCGTCGATGCCGGCGTGGCGGACAAAATGCCGAAGACTGTCGAGAATGAGTTCCCGAACGACGGGGCGCTCACAGGCAACCGTGTTGCCGGTGCCCGTGTCGTTGACGAGCTTGCCATCCGCGCCACGCGAAAAATAGGCCTGACCATCCAACCCACGCAACGAAAGCGTCGGGCCAAGCGCATCGCTTTCGCCGGTATGGTTGAAGACGAGATCGAGAATGACGCCGATGCCGGCATCATGAAGTGCTGTCACCGCATCGCACAGGTCCGCCAGCCCGCCCGGCGCAAGGCGCGGATCGAGCGCCATGAAGGTCACCGGATTGTATCCCCAGGCATTGGTGAGGCCTAGCGGCGGCAGATGCCGCTCGTCAATCTTGGCCGTCACCGGCATCAGTTCGACGGCAAAGACGCCCAGTTTGCGCAGATGCTCGATAATCGCAGGCGCCGCCAGCGCCCGGATGGTGCCTCGATCCTGTTCCGGCACGCCTGGATGCCGCATCGAGAAAGCGCGCACCGCCACTTCATAGATCAGGCCGCCGGGCCGGAACAGAGGCGGCGCTGCCGGAACGGTGCGCGGAGCTAACGCTATCGCCTTCGGCATTAGCGACGCCGTATCGCCGCCCTCGCCGCGCCGGGCGGCAAGACGCGCGTCATAGGCATACGGGCGGTCGATCTCGAGCGCGTAAGGGTCGACCAGCAGCTTTTGCGGGTCGAACCAGAGGCCGCGTTCCGATGCGTAATCGCCATCGGCGCGAAAGCCGTAGCGGGTGCCCGTGCCAAGCCCCGAAATGAAAAGCGCATGGATGCCCTCGCCTTCCTGCTTGAGTTCTAGCCGGTCGGTTTCCCGGTCTCCGGCCGCATCGAAGATCGACACCCAGACGCGCGCAGCATTGCCCGACCAGACGGCAAAGCGAATGCCGCCGGGCTGAACAAGGCTTCCGAATCTCGGTTGGTCTTGCACGCGCACTGGCTCAGGTGATGACAGTAGGCTTGGCTCGCCCGGTATGGCTGTGGATACCCGCAATATCGTCGGCGGCGGCGATCAGGTCGGCAAGTGCCTCCTGTGTGTCGATGTCGTGCCGGGCCGGGTCAGGCTCGTAGCGTTCGATATAGACGCGGAGCGTCGCCCCGGACGTGCCGGTGCCGGACAGGCGGAAGACCACGCGCGAGCCGCCCTCGAACAGAACGCGGATGCCCTGATGCTCGCTCACCGAGTGGTCGACCGGATCGTGATACGCGAAATCGTCGGCCTTCTCGACCGTCAACCCGCGCACCGTCGTTCCCGCAAGTGTGGCAAGCTTGCCGCGCAATTCATCGATCAATGCATTGGCGCGCTCGCTGTCGACCTCTTCATAATCGTGGCGCGAGTAATAGTTACGCCCGTAGGTCGCCCAATGATCGGTGGCTATCTGCTTGGCGCTTTGCCCGCGCGCCGCCAGGATCGACAGCCATAACAGCACCGCCCACAGCCCATCCTTCTCGCGCACATGGCTGGAGCCGGTTCCGGCACTTTCCTCGCCGCAGATCGTCGCCATGCCGGCGTCGAGCAGATTACCGAAGAACTTCCAGCCGGTCGGCGTTTCGTAAATACCGATGCCGAGCTTTTCGGCGACCCGGTCGGCAGCGCCGCTGGTCGGCATGGAACGGGCGATGCCCTTCAATCCTGCCTTATAGCCCGGAGCGACGGTCGCGTTGGCCGCCAGCATCGCCAGCGAATCCGACGGCGTGATGAAGATGCCCTTGCCGATGATCAGGTTGCGGTCGCCGTCGCCGTCGGACGCTGCGCCGAAATCCGGCGCATCCGCGCTCATCATCTCGTCATAGAGAGACTTGGCGTGGACGAGGTTCGGGTCCGGGTGATGCCCGCCGAAATCGGGCAGCGGCTTGAAATTACGGCAGGTGCCGTCCGCCGCCCCCAGGCGGTGCTCCAGAATTTCCTTCGCATAAGGCCCTGTCACGGCGTGCATGGCGTCGAAGCGCATGCGGCACCCTGATTCAAAAAGCTTCCGCAACGCATTGAAATCGAAAAGACTTTCCATCATGTCGGCATAGTCTTTGACGGAATCGATGACCTCGACGGTCATGCGTTCGATTTTGGTCGTGCCGACCGTGTCGATATCGACGGGAGCGTTGTCGGCGATCTTGAACTGCGAAATCGCCTTCGTCCTGGCGAAGATCGCATCGGTGATTTTCTCAGGCGCAGGGCCGCCATTTTCGGCGTTGTACTTGATGCCGAAATCGCCATCCGGGCCGCCCGGATTGTGGCTGGCCGACAGGATGATGCCGCCAAACGCCTTGTATTTGCGGATAATGTGTGATGCCGCCGGAGTCGACAGAATGCCGCCCTGCCCGACCATGATTTTGCCAAAACCATTGGCGGCGGCGATGGAAATCGCCTTCTGGATGATTTCGCGGTTATAGTAGCGGCCGTCGCCGCCGATCACCAGAATCTTGCCCGAAAACCCGTCCAGCGCGTCGAAGATCGACTGGATGAAATTCTCCGCATAATGTTCCTGCTGGAATACCAACACCTTCTTGCGCAGACCGGAAGTTCCCGGCTTCTGGACGTCATAGGGCTTGGTCGCGACGGTGCGTATCATGCGTTACTGAGCCTTTTTCGAAAGAAGCCGGGCGTAGAGTTCGACGTATTTTTCGGCGCTTCGATCCCAGGACACATCGGCTTTCATGCCCTGGCGCTGGAGCGAACCCCATATCAGTGGGTTCTGGTAAAGCGTCGTCATCCGCTGGATCACGTGCAGCAGCGCGCCGGCGTCGTCTGGCGCGAACTGGAAGCCGGTAGCAACGCCGGCCGAAACCGCCGCTTCATTGGCGTCGATGATCGTGTCGGCAAGGCCGCCGGTGCGCGCGACGATCGGCACGCAGCCATAGCGCAGGCCGTAAAGCTGGGTCAGGCCGCAAGGCTCGAAACGCGACGGGATAACGATGGCATCGCAGCCGCCCTGCATGAGATGCGACAGCCCCTCGTCATAACCGACGACCACGCCAACCCGGCCGCGATGGCGGGCGGCGGCGGCAAGCAGCGCGCCTTCCAGCCCTGCGTCGCCCGATCCCAGAACGGCGAGACGCGCGCCGGCTGCGACAAGCCCGTCGATGACGGAGACCAGCGTGTCCATGCCCTTTTGCCAGGTCAGCCGGCTGACCACGCAGACGATCGGACCGTCTTGGCGATCGAGCAAAAACCGCTCTTCCACGGCCGCCTTGTTGGCTTTGCGCGCCTTCAGCGTCTTGGCCGAATAGGTCGACACCAGATGCGGGTCCGTCTCCGGATTCCAGACATCGACATCGATGCCGTTGACGATGCCGTGCAGGTCGCTGGCTCGCATGGTAATCAGCCCGTCCAGACCCATGCCGAACTCGGGCGTGCAGATTTCCTGCGCGTAGGTCGGCGAAACCGTGGTGATCGCCCAGGCGGCCTGCAGCCCCGCCTTGAGGAAGCCGACGCCGCCGTAATATTCGACGCCGTCGAGCGCCATCGCGGATGCCGGCAGGCCGAGTTCGGGAAAAATGCCGGCAGGGAACCGGCCCTGGAAAGCGAGGTTGTGAACCGTCATCACCGATGGCGTGCTGGTCGCCTTGCCGTAGCGCATGTAAGCCAGCGTCATCGCCGACTGCCAGTCATGTGCATGGACGATATCCGGCGCGTAGCCAGCGATGCTGCCAGCGGCAATGTCCTCGCCGGCCTGGCTGAGCGCTGCAAAGCGCTGCCAATTATCCGCCCAGTCGGCCCCGGCCGGATCGCCATAGGGACCGCCGGGCCGGTCGAACAGATGCGGCGCGTCGAGCACGAACAGGTCGAGTCCGGCAAGTTGCACCGCGTGGATCGCGGCCCTGCCGCCGTACAGTTTAGGATAGGAAAGGACGGCTTTCTTTTTCTTGAACGCGGCCATCACCACCGGATAGCCTGGGATGAGGCTGCGCATGGTTACGCCCTTGCCGGCCAGGGCGACAGGCAGCGCGCCGGCCACGTCGGCAAGGCCACCGGTCTTGATCAGCGGATAGATTTCCGGCGTGACGGAAAGGACCTGCATCCTACAATTCCAGCCTGTCGATCATCGTTTGGGTAATCAGGCAGATGCCTTTTTCGGACACGCGAAAACGCTTGGCGTCGAGCACCGGGTCCTGGCCGACCACCAGCCCTTCGGGTATTTTCACGCCGTGGTCGATGACGACGCGTTTCAAATGCACGTTGCGGCCGACGGTGCAGTCGGGGAGCATCACCACCTCGTCCAGCGACGAGAAGGAATTGATGCGCGCGCCAGTGAAAATCAGGCTGCGCCGCAGCGAGGCACCGGAAACGATGCAGTCGCCCGACACCAGCGACGAGACGGCGGAACCGCGCCTGCCGTCCTCGTCGTGCACGAATTTTGCAGGCGGCTTCAATTCGGCATAGGTCCAGATCGGCCAGTCGCCGTCGTAGAGATCGAGTTCCGGCGTAATGTCGGTCAGGTCGATATTGGCTTCCCAATAGGCGTCGACCGTGCCGACGTCGCGCCAATAGGCCTGCGCTTCGGAGGTGGAGCGTACGCAGGATTTGGCGAAGCGGTGGGCGATCGCCTTGCCGCCCTTGACGATCTCCGGGATGATGTCCTTGCCGAAATCGCGGCTCGAATTGGGGTCCGCGGCGTCCTTGCGCAGCATCTCCATCAGGAATTTCGTCCGGAACACGTAAATGCCCATCGAAGCCAGCGCAAAGTCCGGCTTGTCGGGAATGCCGGGCGGATCGGCGGGCTTTTCGACAAAGGACAAAATATTGTCCTTCTTGTCGACATGCATCACGCCGAAGCCGGCCGCTTCCATGCGCGGCACTTCAAGGCAACCAACCGTGACGTCCGCGCCGGCATCGACATGCTGGCGCAGCATCAGTTCGTAATCCATCTTGTAGATGTGGTCGCCGGCGAGGATGATCATGAATTCCGGGCTGTAGCTCTCAATGATGTCGATGTTCTGATAGACGGCATCGGCGGTGCCTTCGTACCATTGCGTTTCCGAAACGCGCTGGCTGGCCGGCAGGATGTCAAAACTTTCGTTGCGCTCGGGCCGCAAGAAGTTCCAGCCGCGCTGCAAGTGGCGGATCAGCGAATGCGCCTTGTATTGCGTCGCCACCCCAAGCCGGCGAATACCGGAATTCAGCGCGTTGGAAAGCGCGAAATCGATGATGCGGGTCTTGCCGCCGAAATAGACGGCGGGCTTGGCGCGCCGGTCGGTCAATTCCTTCAGGCGGCTGCCGCGCCCACCCGCCAGAACATAGGCCATGGCGTCACGCGCCAGCGGCTGGGTCCGTTTCGTCTCCACCATCTAAAACCTCCCCTTGAAACTCACTGCGGAGTAAATTCCAGCATGATCGTGGCCAGCGGCGGCAGCAGCATCGTCGCCGAGATTTTTCCACCCTCAGTGCGGGCTTCGACCGCACCGCCATTGCCCTTGCCGGAGCCACCATATTCGGCGGCATCGGTATTGATGATCTCGCGCCACGCCCCTTCGACGGGCAGCGGCACTCGATAATTCTCGCGCGGCATGGGCGTGAAATTGCATATGACGGCGACGGGCTTTTCACCCGGTGCGCTGCGCAACCAGGCGAACACCGAATTGGCGCTGTCGTCCACGATCAGCCAGGAAAAACCTTCCGGCTCGCAATCGCGCGCATGCAGCGCCGGCTTTGAGCGATAGAGGCGGTTCAGGTCGCGCACCGTATCGCGCACGCCGCGATGCGGGGCGAAATCCAGCAGGTTCCAGTCGAGCGCGCGCGCTTCCGACCATTCGCGCCGTTGCGCGAATTCCTGTCCCATGAACAGCAGCTTCTTGCCCGGATAGCCCCACATGAACGCATAGAACGCACGCAGCGTGGCGAACTTCTGCCAGTCGTCGCCAGCCATTTTTTCAAGCAGCGTACCTTTTCCGTGCACGACTTCGTCGTGTGAGAGCGGAAGCACGAAATTCTCGCTGAAGGCGTACATCAGCCCGAAAGTGAGATCGCTGTGGTGGTGTTTGCGGTGGATCGGCTCGCGGGAAAAATACTCCAGCGTGTCGTGCATGAAGCCCATGTTCCACTTGAAGCCGAAGCCAAGGCCGCCCTCATGCACCGGCTGCGATACCTTCGGCCACGAAGTCGATTCCTCGGCAATGGTCATGACGCCGGGATGGTGGCCATAAAGCTCCTTGTTCATCTTCTGGAGGAAGGCGACGGCCTCCAGATTCTCGCGCCCGCCCTTTTCGTTTGGCAGCCATTCGCCGGCCTTGCGCGAATAATCGAGGTAGAGCATTGAGGCGACCGCATCGACGCGAAGCCCGTCGACATGGTATTTTTCGGCCCAGAACAAAGCGTTGTTGACGAGGAACGACACCACCTCGCGGCGGCCGAAATTATAGATCGCGGTGTTCCAGTCGGGATGAAAGCCTTTGCGCGGGTCGGCATGCTCGTAAAGGGCGGTGCCGTCAAACTTCGCCAAGCCATGCTCGTCCACGGGGAAGTGCGCCGGCACCCAGTCGAGGATGACGCCGATGCCGGCGCGGTGTGCGCCGTCGATGAAGCGGGCAAAGCCGTCCGGATCGCCGAAGCGGGCCGTCGGCGCATAAAGACCGGTCGTCTGGTAGCCCCATGACGGATCGTAGGGATATTCGGAAATCGGCATGAACTCGATATGGGTGAAGCCCGTATCGACGACATAGGGGATCAGCCGCTCGGCCATTTCGTCCCAGGACAGGAACGAGCCGTCGTCGCGCAACTGCCACGAGCCGGCATGCACCTCATAGATCGAGATCGCCTCGCGCCGCAGATCGGCCTTGCGCCAATACGCGCGGTGCGCGGCGTCGCCCCATTCATGCGCCGGCGGCACGGCGATAACCGAAGCTGTTGCCGGCCGCAGTTCCGACTTGAAAGCGAACGGATCGGCCTTTAGCGGCAGGCGCACGCCGTCCGGCCCGATGATCTCGTATTTGTAGGCTCGGTCGGCCCCGACATCGGGGACAAACAGTTCCCAGATGCCGGTGTCGCGGCGGTCGCGCATCGGATGGCGGCGGCCGTCCCATTCGTTGAAATCACCGACGACCGAGACACGCCGCGCATTGGGTGCCCAGACGGCGAAATGCACGCCGGAAGCCCCCTCATGCTCGATCAGATGCGCGCCAAGCTTGTCGAACAAGCGCAGATGCGAACCCTCGGCGATATAGTAATCGTCCATCGGCCCAAGCACAGGGCCGAACGAGTACGGGTCGGTCAGCGTCCACTCGCCGCCTGCATTTTTCGCGTGATAGCGCAGCGGCTGGCGCTTCTTGATGGAAAGTTTTCCCTCGAAGAAGCCGGTATCGTTGGTGCGTGTCAGTTCGCCGACCTCCTTGCCGGCGAGCGTGCAGGCGATGACGGTCTCGGCACCGGGCACGAAACAGCGGGCGACGATCCCCCTGCCCGCCTGCTGCACACCGAGGATCGCAAACGGATCGCCATGGGTGCCCGCGACAATCGCTGCGACATCGCTGGCTGCGGCTAGCGCCACCGGCTCGACAGACGCTGCGGACGCGCGCGGTGTTCTCATCAAGCGACGCCCTCCCCAAGCGTCTGGCCACATGAAACGGGCCTCATGCAATCACATCAAGCGGGTACGTTCCAGATGTCTTTCGCATATTCGCGGATCGTCCGATCGGAAGAGAACCAGCCGACGCGCGCGACATTGCGGATCGCCCTCGCCTGCCAGTCAGCGCTGTCGCGCCAGACCTCATCCACCTGGCGCTGGGCCGCGGCATAGGCATCGAAATCGGCCGCCACCATGAACCAGTCGCTGTTGTAGATGCCGTCGATCATATCGCGGTAGCGCCCCGGATCGCCGGGCGAAAATACCCCCGATGAGATCGCAGCGAGTGCTTGCGCCAATTCGGGCGACCCTTCGATGACGGCTCGCGGCTGGTAGCCGTTGTCGCGGCGCTCGGCCACTGCTTGCGTCGTCAGGCCGAAAATGAAGATGTTGTCGTCGCCGACACGTTCCTTGATCTCGACATTGGCTCCGTCGAGCGTGCCGATAGTCAGTGCACCGTTCAACGCGAACTTCATGTTGCCGGTGCCCGAAGCCTCCATGCCGGCGGTCGAGATCTGTTCCGACAGGTCGGCGGCCGGTATCATGATTTCGGCCAGGCTGACATTGTAGTTTGGCACGAACACGATTTTCAAAAGGCCGCGCACCGCCGGGTCGCTGTTGATGACGCGGGCGACGTCGTTCGCCAGTTTGATGATGAGCTTGGCGTTGTGATAGCTGGGCGCCGCCTTGCCGCCGAAGAATTTCACGCGCGGCATCCAGTTGCGCTCGGGGTGCGAGCGTATCTGATCGTAGAGCGCAACCGCCTCCAGAATGTTCAGCAGTTGCCGCTTGTACTCGTGGATGCGCTTGATCTGGATGTCGAACAGGGCAGACGGATCGAGTTTGATGCCGAGCCGTTCAGCCACGAGATTGGCGAGCCGCACTTTGTTCGCCCGCTTGACGCCTGAAAATTTCTCGCGAAACCCGGCATCGTCGGCAAACGCCTCCAGTCCCTTGATCGCGTCGATACCGTCGAGAAAGGCGTCGCCGATCGTCTCGCGCGCCAGCGCGGTCAAGCCCGGATTGCACTGGATCAGCCAGCGGCGCGGCGTAATGCCGTTGGTCTTGTTGTTGATGCGCTCAGGGTAGAGCCGGTGAAGATCGGCGAACACTGTCTGCTTCATCAGTTCGGTATGCAGTGCCGACACGCCGTTGATCGAATGCGACCCGACAAAGGCCAGATTGCCCATGCGCACGCGCCGGTCGCCATTTTCCTGGATCAGCGAAATGCGGCCGATCTCCTCGTCGGAAAACGCTTTGGCCGCGCGCGCTTCGATCAGAATCTGCGCGTTGATGGCATAGACGATCTGCATGTGGCGCGGCAAAAGCCGCTCGAACAGCGGCACCGGCCAGCTTTCCAGCGCTTCTGGCAAAAGCGTGTGGTTGGTGTAGCCGAAGGTGCGCTTGGTGACATCCCATGCCGGATCGAAATCCATGCCATGGACATCCATCAAAAGCCGCATCAACTCCGGCACGGCGATGGCCGGATGCGTGTCGTTCAGGTGAATGGCGGCCTTGTCGGGCAGCGTGGCGAGATCGCCATATTGACTGAGGTGGCGCTGGACGATGTCCTGCAAGGAAGCCGTCGAGAAAAAATACTCCTGCCGGAAGCGCAGTTCCTGCCCTTCCTTGTGCGAATCCGCCGGATAAAGCACGCGCGACAGCGCATCGGCCTTGTTGCTCTCGACCAGCGCGCCGATATGGTCGCCGGCGTTGAACTTGTCGAGCAGGATCGGATCGAGCGGCATGCCGGACCACAGCCGCAGCGTGTTGACGCGGTTGGCGCGCCAACCGACAACCGGCGTATCGTAGGCCACCGCCAGCACCCGTTCAGTGGGCTTCCAGACATGGCGTTCGGGTTCCCCCTCCGGCGCGGCCATCACCTCGACGGAGCCGCCGAAACCGACCTCGAAGGAGCGCTCGCGGCGCTCGAACTCCCAAGGGTCGCCATGGTCGAGCCAGGTTTCAGGCAGTTCGACCTGCCAGCCATCATGGATTTCCTGCCGGAACATGCCGTTGGCGTAGCGAATGCCATAGCCATGGGCGGGAATATCGACGCTCGCCATCGATTCCATGAAGCAGGCGGCAAGACGGCCAAGGCCGCCATTGCCAAGGGCTGCATCCGGTTCGAGGGCTGCAATCGCATCGAGATCGACATTCAGCGAGGCCAGGGCAGCCCGCATCTCCTCCATCAGCCCGAGATTGGAAAAGGCATCGCGCATCAGCCGGCCGATCAGGAATTCGAGCGACAGGTAATAGACACGCTTCCTCTTGTGTTCGTAGGCTTCCTTGGTCGCCTCGATCCAGTGATCGACGATGCGGTCGCGGACCACGACGATGGAAGCGGTCAGCCAGTCATGCGGGGTGGCGACGGTCATGTCCTTGCCGACCCGGTATTTGAGTGCCTTGAGCACCTCGCTGGCAAGCGCCTTGGGGTCGGGCTTTTCCAGACCGGCTTCGGCAATTTTCGTCACACGCGTCATGTCGTCTCTTCAATACTGGCCCGCATCCTGCGGAAATCTTCAAGAATGTATCGCCCCTTGACCGTTCATGCTAGGCGATGGCCAAAGTTTTTCAACCGATTTAAATGACCGAGAACGCCAAGCCACAGACAGATTGTTGCAACCGGTGAGTCCAAGCTTTATGCCGACATCTCAGGCGTTGCGCCGATATCATTGTGTCATCGATTAGCCGGGGACCCGAAAACCATGATCCTTTGCTGCGGGGAAGCCCTTATCGACATGCTGCCGCGCAAAACCAGCGCCGGAGAAGCTGCATTTTCGCCTTATGCCGGAGGGGCGGTGTTCAATACCGCCATTGCGCTCGGCAGGCTCGGCGCGCCGGTCGAGTTCTTTTCCGGCCTGTCGACTGATCTGTTCGGGCAGCAGCTCACGCGGGTGCTGGCGCAAAGCAAGGCCGGGACGCGCTATGCGCATTTTTCGGCGCGGCCGACAACCATGGCCTTTGTCGACCTGAAGGATGGTCACGCCAGCTATCTGTTCTACGACGAGGGAACGGCCGGACGCATGCTGTCACCAGCAGATCTGCCCGACCTCGCCGATGACGTCGACGCCCTGCTGTTCGGCGCGATCAGCCTCATTCCCGAACCATGCGGGTCGACCTACGAAGCGCTGATGGCGCGGGAGTGCGAACGCCGCGTCACCATGCTCGATCCCAACATCCGGCCGGGCTTCATCCCGGATCGGGCCAAGCATACCGAGCGTATCCGGCGGATGATGGGCATGGCCGACATCGTCAAGCTGTCGGACGAGGACCTGGACTGGTTCGGCGAACCGGGGTCGCGCGAAGAGATCGTCCACCGCTGGCTCGGTCGCGGACCGAAGCTGATCGTGGTGACGCGCGGCGGCGACGGCGCTGTCGGCTACACCAAAAACCACAGTGTCGACATCCGGCCGGACAAGGTCGAGGTAGTCGATACGGTTGGGGCCGGCGATACGTTCAACGCCGGCATTCTCGCCTCGCTGCACGAGCAGAAATTGCTCACGAAGGCTGCAATCTCCGATCTGTCGCAGGACGCCATACGCGATGCGCTGACGCTGGGAGCCAAGGCCGCCGCCATTACCGTGTCGCGCGCCGGCGCCAACCCGCCCTGGCGACACGAACTCGCCTGACTTCGCCCGATGCGCGAAGCGATCACTTTATGTTTATGTTTTTCGCCCCGGCAAATCGGGTCGCGGCCACCGCGCCGCAACGACTTGATTTCAGCCGCACCGTCGCGCCTCCCGGCAAGCGCCAGGTAACGCTGCTGCTGCACGAACGGCCTAAGCTGGCGCTTTCTCGATCCGCTCAACTCTGATACGAGCGCTTGTTTCCGGAAAACTTTTTGAGAGCCGACATGCAATTCATCGATCTTGGCGCACAGCGCGCGCGTATCAGCGACCGGCTCAAGGCGGCAATCGACCGCGTTGTCGACGAGGGGCGCTATATTCTCGGACCACAGGTGGCGGAATTCGAGGCCAAACTCGCCGACTATATCGGCACCAAGCATGTCATTGCCTGCGCCAACGGCACGGATGCGCTGCTGCTGCCGCTGATGGCATCGGGCATTGGCCCCGGCGACGCGGTGTTCGTGCCGAGCTTCACCTTCGCCGCCACCGCCGAAGTCGTGGCGCTACGGCAGGCGGAGCCGGTGTTTGTCGACGTCGATCCGAAGACCTACAACATCGACATTTCCAGCCTCGAAGCGGCCATTTCCATGGTCAAAAGCGAAGGCCGGCTGAAGCCGAGGGCGATCATCCCCGTCGACCTGTTCGGCCTTGCCGCCGACTACGACGCCATCATGGCCATCGCCAACCGCGAAAACCTGCTGGTCATCGAAGATGCGGCCCAGTCGATGGGCGGCTCGACGGACGGGAAAATGTGCGGCGCGTTCGGTCATGTCGGCTCGACCAGCTTCTATCCGGCAAAGCCGCTCGGCTGCTACGGCGACGGCGGCGCGATGTTCACCAATGACGATGCGTTGGCCGAAAAGCTTCGCTCCTTCGCCTTCCACGGCAAGGGCGAAACGCAGTACGACAACATCCATGTCGGCATCAATTCGCGCCTCGACACAATTCAGGCCGCGATCCTGATCGAAAAACTCGCCATCCTCGAAGACGAGATGGAAGCCCGCCGCACGGTAGCGCAGCGTTATGCCGATGGCCTTGGCGACATCGTCACGGCAGCGAACAACCCCACTGGCGGACGCTCGGCCTGGGCGCAATACGCCATCGAAACGCCGAAGCGCGACGGATTGCGGGCGCATCTCACCGAAAAGGGCATTCCCTCGGTGATCTACTACGTGAAGCCGCTGCACAGCCAAGTTGCCTACAGCAGCTATCCGAAGACGCCGACCGGGCTCAAGGTTTCGGAAGAATTGCCCAACCGCATCCTGTGCCTGCCGATGCACCCCTATCTGAGCGAGGCCGACCAGGACCGGATCATCGAGACGATCCGCAACTATATCGGCTCGAACTCGCAAAACGCCGCCGCCGAGTAAGATCTAGGCCTCGTCGCTGGTCTTGCCGGTGGCGATGAAATGCGGGTTGGCGAAGTCCTCGTCGTCCGGCTGGTTGCGCTTGCCGTAGGCGAGCGGCTTTCCATCCAGCGTTCGCGTCATGCCGCCAGCGGCGCGCAATACGGCGTCGCCGGCAGCCGTGTCCCATTCCATGGTGCGGCCGAAGCGCGGATAGACGTCCGCCTCGGCGCTGGCCAGCAGGCAGAATTTCAGCGACGAGCCGACCGAGACGATTTCGGCCATGCCCAGCGAGCGAATATAGGCGTCCGTTTCCGGCGTGTTGTGCGAGCGGCTGGCGACGACGGCTAGCGGCTCCCCCGCGCCCCGCGCGACAATCGGATGCCGGCCGGTGATTTCGTAATCGTCGTCAATGTCGAGGGCCTCTGCCCTGCCCGGCCTTCCGGAAAAGAAGCGCTTGCTGCATGGCGCAAACACAACGCCGACTTCCGGCCTTCCATCCCGCACCAGCGCGATGTTGACCGTGAAATCGGTGCGGCGATTGACGAATTCCTTGGTGCCGTCGAGCGGGTCCACCAGGAAGAATGCCCCGTCGAGACGCGGCGGCACGATGCCGACGGAGGCCTCTTCTTCCGCCACGCAGGGAATATCGGGAAACTCCGCACGCAGGCCAGCCAGGATGATTTCCTCGGCAACCCTGTCGGCTTCCGTAACGGGTGAATTGTCGGCCTTGCGGTCAACGGCGCAGCCTGCCTGGAAAACGCGCATCACCTCGCGCCCGGCCGTCAGGGCCAGGCGCTCGAATACGTCCAGCATTCGAATGGCGTCAGATTCCGCCGCCGTCATATTGGTCTTCAGCACTGTCGCGCTCGATCAGCCAGAGTTCCAGGGCCTCCACCAGTTGCTCGGGCGAACGCCCCAGCGTCCGCAGGTGGATTTCGGGATTTTCCGGCGCTTCATAGGGGGAATCGACGCCGGTGAAATTCTTGATCTCGCCCTTCAAGGCACGGGCGTAGAGACCCTTGGTATCACGCCGGGCGCATTCCTCGAAAGGTGTATCGACGAATACCTCCACGAACTCTCCGGGCGCCATCAATTCGCGCGCCATGCGCCGCTCGGCGCTGAACGGCGAAATGAAGGACACCAGCACGATCAGCCCCGCATCGGTCATCAGCCGCGCCACTTCCGCCACGCGGCGAATGTTTTCGACGCGGTCGGCATCGGTAAAGCCCAGATCCCGATTGAGGCCGTGCCTGACATTGTCGCCGTCCAACAAAATGGTGTGGCGGCCGGCGGAATGCAGCTTCTTCTCCAGCATGTTGGCGACGGTCGACTTGCCCGACCCCGACAAGCCGGTGAACCAGAATACCGCCGGGCGCTGGTTCTTCATCTCCGAGCGGGCGCGCTTGTCGACGTCCAGCGATTGCCAGTGGATGTTTTCGGCACGACGCAGCGCATGCAGGATCATACCCGCGCCCACCGTGGCATTGGTGATGCGGTCGATCAGGATGAAGGCGCCGGTTGCGCGGTTGTCGCCAAACGCATCGAAAACGATCGGCGTCCGGGTGGAGATATTGCAAACGCCGACCTCGTTCAGGCCAAGCGACTTTACCGCCTCATGTGCGAAGTCGTTGATGTTGACCCGGTATTTCAGATCGGTGACGGTAGCACCCGCCTGGTCGGTTTCCGTGCGCAATATGTAGGAGCGGCCGGGCAGAAGCGCGTTTTCGTCGAACCAGACGATGTTGGCGGCAAACTGGTCGGCGACCTGCGGGCGCGCCGTTGGCGAAACCAGCATGTTGCCGCGCGACACCTCCACCTCGTCGTCCAGCACAAGGGTGACAGCCTGTCCGGCCACAGCCTGCTTGAGATCGCCGTCCTGCGTGACGATGCGCTTGATGCGCGCCGCCTTGCCGGATTTGGCGACGACGATCTCGTCGCCCGGCGACACCTGGCCCGACGCCACCGTGCCGGCAAAGCCGCGAAAGTCGAGATTGGGCCGGCTCACATACTGCACGGGAAACCGGAACGGCAGATCGGCGGCATGCTCATCGACCAGCACCGTTTCGAGGTGTTCCATCAGCGTCGGCCCGTCATACCAGGGCGTCTTGTCCGAGCGCCTTGAAACATTGTCGCCGTAGCGGGCCGACATCGGGATCGGCACGATGGTCTGGAAACCCAGCTTTTGCGCAAACGCGCCGTAATCGGCGACGATCTGCTCAAAAACTTGTTCGTCGAAATCGATGAGGTCGATCTTGTTGACGGCCAGCACGATATGGCGGATGCCGAGCAGCGAGGCGATGACCGAATGACGCCGCGTCTGGCGCAGGACGCCCTGCCTTGCATCGACCAGCACGATGGCAAGATCGGCCGTGGAAGCGCCTGTCGCCATGTTGCGTGTGTACTGCTCATGGCCCGGTGTATCGGCGACGATGAACTTGCGTCTTGGCGTGGCGAAGAACCGGTAGGCCACGTCGATGGTGATGCCCTGCTCGCGCTCCGCCTCCAGCCCATCGACCAGCAGCGCGAAATCGACGTCGTCGCCGGTGGTGCCGTGCTTGCGCGAATCGCGCTCCAGGGCCGCCAACTGGTCCTCGAATATCTGCTTGGTATCCGACAACAGCCGCCCGATCAGCGTCGACTTGCCGTCGTCGACCGAGCCGCAGGTGAGGAAGCGCAGCAGCGTCTTCTTTTCCTGCGCGGCAAGATAATCACGCACGCTATCGGCGCCGGGGTCCGTCGCGCCTTGAGAAAGATTTTCAGCGGTGGAGCGCATTTTTCAAAAATATCCTTCGCGCTTCTTCTTTTCCATCGAACCGGCCTCGTCGCGGTCGATCAGCCTGCCCTGCCGCTCGGAGGTGCGCGCGGTGAGCATTTCGCTGACGATCGCCTCTAGCGTGTCGGCCTCGGACTCGATCGCGCCGGTCAGCGGGTAGCAGCCGAGGGTGCGAAACCGCACCAGCCGGTTCTCGACCACCTCGCCCGGCAGCAATTTCATGCGCTCGTCGTCCTTCATGATCAGCATGCCGTCGCGCTCGACCACCGGACGCCGCTTTGCGAAATAAAGCGGCACGATCGGAATATCCTCCTGCAAAATGTATTGCCAGATATCCAGTTCGGTCCAGTTCGACAGCGGAAAGACCCGGATCGATTCGCCCGCGGCCACGCGTGTGTTGTAGATGTTCCACATTTCCGGCCGCTGGTTCTTCGGGTCCCATGCGTGTTGCGCATTGCGGAAGGAGAAGATGCGCTCCTTGGCGCGCGATTTTTCCTCGTCGCGGCGCGCGCCGCCGAAGGCCGCGTCAAAACCGTATTTGTCGAGCGCCTGTCTCAGCCCCACCGTCTTCATGATGTGCGTGTGCGTATTCGAGCCGTGGTCGAACGGGTTGATATGATCGCGAACGCCATCCTGGTTGATGTGGACGATGAGGTCGAAGCCAAGCTTTTTGGCGATGGCGTCGCGAAACGCGATCATTTCGCGGAATTTCCACGTCGTGTCGACATGGAGAAAGGGAAAGGGCGGCTTGGCCGGATAAAACGCCTTCATCGCCAGATGCATCAGCACGGAGGAATCCTTGCCGATCGAATAAAGCATCACCGGCTTGGCGAAGTTCGCCGCAACCTCCCGGAAGATGTGGATGGATTCGGCTTCGAGCCGTTGCAGGTGGGTAAGCGGAGCGTGCATTGCCAGGCCATTCTTTCATCGCGCCGCGCAGGTGAACCGTAGCGGCGTCCGATCCGTTCATTGCCGTGTTGTTTAGCAGTTGCGGCGAAGCGAGGCCAATGCGCTTCGCCCTCGCGAAAGTACCGCGCGCGAACAAATTTGCCTTGATTGGCTGGAGCGGGGCAATTTCCTTCCAACCCGAAGGGGCGATGGACGGTCCGTCAACGCAAAGACGCTCCAGCGGGGTTGCCGCTGGAGCGTCTTTATCGTGCGGGAATTCAGTGCCGCGCCGGCTTTCGTTCGCAGGCTCCGCGCTACCGCTTTTGCTTCATTCAGCGCTTCGGAAGCAGCGCCCAGATTGCCGGCACAAGGGCCGAAGCCAGCGCGACCTTGATCAGATCCGGCGCGATGAAGGGCAGGATGCCGAACTGCCATGACTTTTCAGGGCCGATCAGCATGGCCAGCCAGGCAAACCCCATGGCCATCATGATGACTTCGGCTACGAGTGCCGCACCAAAGAACTTGGCGATGCTGCGATCCCAGCCGCGATCCGCCGCCCAGCCGACGATTGCCGCAATGACCACGAAACCGGCAAGGTAGCCGCCCGTCGTGCCCAGCATGTAAACCATGCCGATGCCCTTTTCCGGCGTGCTCTGGAACACGGGTAAACCAGCTGCGCCTTCGGCCAAATAAAGAAGAACCGTCGCAACACCGAGGCGCAGGCCAAAGGCGGCGGCAATCAGCGGCACGGCGAGCGTCTGCAAATTCATGTCGACCGGTCCGAGCACGACTTTCGTCTTGGCGGACAGCGTCAGAAGCAGCGTGCCGGCCACGGCCAGCAAAAGCTGCACGGCCAGCCGCGCCACGCCTTTTTCCGGCAGGGCAAGAGACACCAGTGGACGCATTGTTGTTGCAGTAGCCATGATCATTCCCATTTCCGTTTAACGCCGACGCAGGTGTCGCGGCTTGCGTTTTTCTATATTGGCTTCCGTGCTATGCGGCAATCGGTTTTGCCGTTCTGACCCACCGAGCTTTGTGAACACGCCCATGGCCCTCAATTTCGACGCCAGTTTCGACCCGGCTTATGGCGAGGCCGTATCGGTTGCGCAAAACGTCCTTCGCCTGACCGCACCCAACCCCAGCCCGTTCACGTTCCACGGCACCAACAGCTATGTCGTCGGCAGCGATTCTCTGGCCGTGATCGACCCCGGCCCCGACAACGACGCCCACCTGAATGCCTTGCTGAAAGCCATCGGCGGGCGGCCGGTCAGCCACATCTTCGTCAGCCATACGCACCGGGATCATTCGCCGCTCGCCGCCCGGCTGAAGGCGCAAACCGGGGCGCTCGTGCTGGCGCAAGGCCCGCACCGCCCGGCCCGGCCGCTGCGCATCGGTGAAATCAATCCGCTCGATGCCAGCGCCGACATGGAATTTACGCCCGACATTGCGTTGCCGGATGGATCGGTCATCGACGGCGGCGGCTGGTCGATCCGCGCCGTGGCGACGCCGGGCCACGCCGCCAATCACCTGGCTTTCGCGCTTGAAGGCACCGGCATCCTGTTTTCGGCCGACCATGTCATGGCGTGGGCGACTACCATCGTCGCGCCGCCCGACGGCGCGATGGCCGACTACATGAAATCGCTGGACCGGCTGATCGCCCGCGACGACCGGTTGCTGCTGCCCGGCCATGGCGGCCCGGTAACAAAACCGCGCACCTTCATGCGCGGCTTGAAGGCGCACCGCAAAATGCGCGAGCGCGCCATTCTGGAACGCGTCGTCATGGGTGATCGCACCATCAAGACCATTGTCGAAGCCATCTATCGCGGCACGGACCCGCGCCTGCACGGCGCCGCCGGCCTTTCCGTCCTCGCCCATCTGGAAGATCTTGTCGCGCGCGGCCTCGTCGTCACGGAAGGCGAGTTGGCGCTGGATGGGATTTTCCTGCCCGCTCCCTAGCTGAGCTATTCGGCTGCTGCCGTACCGACGCGCCCGGCAACTTCCTGATCCAGTTCCGCCAGAAAACCTGCAATGCGCGCCGCGTTGTCGCCAAGGTCGTAGCGGCCGTACCGCGACGCCGAGCGCATATCGACAAGCGTCGCATCGCCGCTATCGGTCACGCGGATGGCGACATCGGCGGGAAGGTCGAGGATGAAGCTTTTGGCCACGGTGTCGATGATGACCTCGCTTTGCGCATCGGCGGCAGGAATGGGTCCGGTCAGCGGCCAGCCCTGACGCTTCGCCACCGTCTCCACGGCATCGACGATTTCATCCGCCGGTGCGTCGTAGCTGCGCCCGGTCGCCAGCGGGTAATTTTCCGCCTGCAGCCGCTGTTCGCCCGGAGTGAGCGGCGCAAGCACGTTCATATCCCTCGACCGATCGACAGCGCTGGCAAGAGCCGGCGGATCGGCAAGGTCGGTCGATATATCGCGCAGCGGCGGCGTGGTGGCGATCTGGTAGGCCACGAACCCGTAAGGCGCCAGCACCAGCAGCGCACCCAGGGCGCCGACGGTCAGGTCGCGGCCGCCCCGGTCGCCAAAATTCCACAGCCGCGAGAAGGCGAAGCCGGCGAAAAGCAGCGCGAGTGCAGCAAGCAGGGCAACCAGGCCGAGCACCCAAAGATAGCCCTGCGTTTCCACCAGCCCGAAGTGATGCCCCAGCCAGACCGTCGCCAGCAACACCAGCGAAAAAGCAGCCACGCGCCGCGACCAGCCCGCTGCCTTCGACGTCTGCCGCTCAGGATAGCTGCCCATGAAATCTCGCCGCACATTCCAACCCCGTCCGCGCAAGGCTTAGACAATTTCCGCTCAGGATTGAAGCCGAAAGCGTGCCGGCCTATTGCGTCGGCAGACGATAGTTCCTGAATTGCTCCCGCAGCGCGGTTTTCTGGATCTTGCCGGTAGCGGTATGGGGGATTTCGTCAACGAAGGCGACGTCGTCGGGCATCCACCATTTCGCGACCTTACCTTCCATGAAGCCGAGGATCTCCGCCTTGGCAACCTCCCTGCCCGGCTTGCGCACGACGACCAGAAGCGGCCTCTGGTCCCATTTGGCGTGGGGCACGCCGATGACCGCCGCTTCCGCGATGTCTGGATGGCCGACAGCCAGATTCTCCAGTTCGATGGTGGAAATCCACTCGCCGCCCGATTTGATGACGTCCTTGGCGCGGTCGGTGATCTGCATGTAGCCGTTGGGGTCGATATGCGCGACGTCGCCGGTATCGAACCAGCCTTCCGTGTCGAACTGCTCCGCGCCGGTATCGCCATAATAGGCGCGCGCCACGGCCGGGCCCCGCACCTTCAGCCGTCCGAATGTCCTGCCGTCCCATGCACGTACGTTGTTTTCGTCATCCGTTACCTTCAATTCGACGCCGAACGGCGCAAAGCCTTGCGTTTTCTGGACGTCGAGCTTGGCCTCCCCGGTCAGGCCGGCAACTTCGGGCTTCATCGTCCCCAATGTGCCGAGCGGCGACATCTCCGTCATGCCCCAGGCATGGACGACCTCGACGCCGTAATTGTCCTCGAATTTCTGGGCTATCGCACGAGGGCAGGCCGAACCGCCGATGACGACTTTTTTCAGATGCGGCAATTGTCTTCCCGTTTCCTCCAGATATTGCAGCAGCATCAGCCAAACCGTCGGCACGGCCGCGCTGAACGTCACTTTTTCTGTGTCGAGCAATTCATAGATCGAAGCGCCGTCCATCTTGCCGCCGGGCATGACCAGCTTGGCCCCGACCATCGGCGCGGCCTGGCCAAGCCCCCACGCATTGGCATGGAACATCGGAACGACGGGCAGGATGACATCGCGCGACGACAGGCCCATGGCGTCCGGCATGGCGCCGATCATGGCGTGCAGCACATTGGAGCGGTGACTGTAGAGAACGCCCTTGGGTTCGCCCGTCGTGCCGGAGGTATAGCACATGCCGGCCGCAGTGTTTTCATCGAACGTTTTCCACTGAAAATCGCCGTCGGCTTCTTCCAGCCATTCCTCGTAGGCCACCGCGCCTTGCAGCGTCGTTTGCGGCATGTGCGCGCGATCGGTCAAAACGATCACCTTTTGCAGCGACGGAACCGCTCCGGCGATCTTTTCGACCAACGGCAGGAAAGTCAGGTCGACGAAAATCGCCTTGTCCTTGGCATGGTTCATGATCCAGGCGATCTGCTCGGGAAACAGGCGCGGGTTGAGCGTGTGGTAGATCGCGCCGATGCCCATGATGCCATACCAGGCCTCGATGTGACGGGCGGTGTTCCAGGCCAGCGTCGCTACTCGGTCGCCAAGCCCGTAGCCGTCCCGCTCCAGAAGCTGCGCAACCTTGAGCGCCCGCAAGCGGATGTCGGCATAGGTCGTGCGTACGACCGGCCCTTCTATGGAGCGGGAAACGACCTCGCGCCTGCCGTGCTGCAGGGCTGCATAGTCGATCAACTTGTGGCAAAGCAGGGGCCACTCCTGCATCAATCCCAGCATGATGGTCCTCCCTCTCTTTATTTTTGGGCCTTTTCTTTATTTTTGGGAAGAACGGGCCGATTGTCCAGCATGGATGCATGCGGCCAAGGCCGAACGTCATAATCCAGCCACTGTAAGCGCCGATCCTAGCCGGCAAGGGGCGCGACTGGCGAAACGAATGAGGTCTCGCATGGAAGTGCATGACGATGACGCAATCCTTGAAAACACGCTGGCCGAAAGCCTCGGCGAGCTTGTGCCGGACAACCACGCCGTTTCCGACGACGCGTTCATCGAAGTCGTGGCCGGTGCGCTGGAAGCGGTGAGCGGCACGTTGCTGTTCAGGATGCGGGCCGAAATCGACGGGCATGAACAGCACGTCGCGGCCGCCAGCTTCGGTGACGGCGGCAACCGTCAATTCCTGCTCCTGACATTGCCGGCCAGCGGCGGCGGCGCGCTGAAGGTCGAACCCATATCCAAAAGCGCCAACCCGGTTGCCGGCATCGCAGCCGCCTATGCCGGCTTGATGGACGCGTTTCAGGCCGCGGCTTGATCAGTCGCCAGCCCGCCGAAATCGGAGAGCTTGCGGGGAAGACGGTCACGCATTGATTCGGGTAACCGTCCTAACCGTTTGTTCCTAAATCTGTTATTCCTGCCGCCTCACTGCTTCTTCACCGCCGCCTGCGCCGCGGCCAAGCGTGCAATAGGCACCCGGTAAGGCGAGCAGGAGACGTAATCCAGGCCGACATCCTCGCAGAAATGGATCGATGCCGGATCGCCGCCATGTTCGCCGCAGATGCCGAGCTTGATTTCCGGACGCACTGCCCTGCCCTTGCTTGCCGCCATGCGCACCAGTTCGCCCACGCCCTCCACGTCGATCGACACGAACGGGTCCTGCTCGACGATGCCTTTTTGCCGGTAGGTCTCCAGGAACGACGCCGCATCGTCGCGCGAAATGCCAAACGTAGTCTGCGTCAAATCGTTGGTGCCGAAGGAGAAGAACTCGGCGGTGGCGGCGATGACATCGGCGCGGATTGCGGCACGCGGCAATTCGATCATGGTGCCGGTGAGATAGTCGATATGGACACCGGTTTCCTCCATGACGCTCTTGGCCACGGCATCGATACGCGCCTTGACGTAGGCGAACTCCTTTTCGATGCCGACCAGCGGCACCATGATTTCCGGAACGACCAGCGCTCCGGCCTTGCGGCCCGCCTCGACCGCCGCCTCGAAAATGGCGCGCGCCTGCATTTCGGCGATCTCTGGATAGGAGACGGCCAGCCGGCAGCCGCGATGCCCCAGCATCGGGTTGAACTCGTGCAGGGCTTCGGTGCGCTGGCGTAGCTTGTCCGCCGGCACGTTCATGACGCGTGCCACTTCCGCGATTTCTTCTTCCGTCTTCGGCAGGAACTCATGCAGCGGCGGATCGAGCAGGCGGATCGTCACCGGCAGGCCCGCCATGATCTCGAACAGTTCGAGGAAATCGGCGCGCTGCATGGGCAGCAGCTTGTCGAGCGCGGTGCGCCGGTCCTTCTCGGTATCGGCCAAAATCATCTCGCGCATGGCAACGATGCGGTCGCCGTCGAAGAACATATGCTCAGTGCGGCAAAGCCCGATGCCCTCAGCTCCGAAAGAGCGCGCCATGCGCGCGTCCGCCGGCGTTTCGGCATTGGTGCGCACCTTCATGCGGCGCGCGGCATCCGCCCACTCCATGATCGCTGCGAAGTCGCCGGACAATTCCGGCTGCAGCATCGGCACGGCTCCCTTGAGCACCTGGCCGTTGCTGCCGTCGATGGTGACGATGTCACCCTTGTTCAGGACGATGCCCCGCGCCGTCATGGTGCCGGCCTTGTAATCGACGCGCAGCGTGCCGGCCCCCGATACGCAAGGCTTGCCCATGCCACGCGCCACCACGGCGGCATGGCTGGTCATGCCGCCACGCGTCGTCAGGATACCCTCGGAGGCATGCATGCCGTGAATGTCTTCGGGGCTGGTCTCGATGCGAACGAGGATGGCCTTGCGGCCCTGCTTCTTCAGTTCTTCCGCGTCGTCGGACGAAAACACGATCTCGCCGGTGGCAGCACCCGGCGAGGCCGGCAGGCCCACGCCGATGACATCGCGCGCGGCCTTCGGGTCGATGGTCGGGTGCAGCAACTGATCGAGCGAAGCCGGATCGATGCGGGCAACCGCCTCGGCCTCGGTAATCATGCCGTCCCTGGCCATGTCGACCGCGATCCTCAGCGCGGCTTTCGCGGTGCGCTTGCCCGAGCGCGTCTGCAACATCCACAATTTGCCGCGCTCGATGGTGAATTCGAGGTCCTGCATATCGCGGTAATGCTGTTCCAACCGGTTGGAAATCTCAACGAAGTTATTAAACGCATCCGGCATCAACTTCTGCAGGGAAGGCTTGTCGGAACCCGCCGCAATGCGCGCCGTTTCCGTAATGTTCTGCGGCGTGCGGATGCCGGCGACTACATCCTCGCCCTGCGCGTTGACCAGGAATTCGCCGTAAAGCTGCTTTTCGCCGGTCGAGGGATTGCGGGTAAAGGCAACGCCGGTGGCCGAGGTTTCGCCCATATTGCCGAACACCATGGCCTGGACGTTAACCGCCGTGCCCCAGCTTTCGGGAATGTCGTGCAGGCGGCGATAGGTAATGGCGCGCGCGTTCATCCAGCTCGAAAATACCGCGCCGATGGCGCCCCAAAGCTGCTCGCGCGGCGATTGCGGGAACGGCTTGCCCAGTTCTTCCTCGATCTGCTTCTTGTAGAGGGTAATGACCCCCTGCCATTCGGCGGCAGACAGTTCTGTGTCGAGTTCATGACCGAGCGACGCCTTCTGGTCCTCGAGGATTTCCTCGAACACCTCATGGTCCAGCCCCATGACCACATTGCAGTACATCTGGATGAAGCGGCGGTAGCTGTCATAGGCGAAACGCTCATCTCCGGAATCGGCGGCCAGAGCCTCGACCGTCTCGTCGTTCAGGCCAAGATTGAGCACCGTGTCCATCATGCCGGGCATCGACGCGCGCGCGCCGGAGCGCACCGAAACCAGCTGCAATTTCTGCGGATCGCCGAAGCGGCGGCCCGTCAGCCGCGCGATATGATCGAGGGCTTTATCGATTTCGCTTTCGAAAGCGGGAGGGAACGCCTGGCCGTTGTCATAGTACCAGTTGCACATTGCGCTGGTGATGGTGAAGCCGGGCGGCACCGGCAGGCCAAGGCTGCACATTTCGGCGAGGTTGGCCCCTTTGCCGCCGAGAAGGTTCTTGTCGGAGGCTCGCCCCTCGGCCGCCCCGTCGCCGAAGGTGTAGATCCACTTGGTCATGCATGTTCTCCAGTGCTCGGAGATTGGAAAAGGCCCGACGAAGCCAACGGTTCCGCCCCTGTCGCAAAGATGCGATATGACGCGGCCGTGCGAAAGGCAAGGCTGCGTGTCTGCAAGGGCCCGCTACAATCGATTAAGGAAACCGAAGCCGAAACCACTTGCGTACGGCTGAGAGCAGTATTAGAACATAAAGAGAACGAGAGGTGAGCGATGAAACAGAACGGCAAGCTCGATTATCTTGAAATGCCGGCCGTCGGCGGTACGCTGGACAGCGTCAAGGCATTCTACAGCGCTGCTTTTTCGTGGTCGTTTACCGATTACGGGCCGAATTACTCCGCCTTCAGCGAAGGGTTGGACGGCGGCTTCCAGACAGACGGCTCGGACGCCGTGGCAAAGCCCTTGCCGGTGCTTTATTCGGAAAATCTGGAAGAGAGCCTGGACGCGGTGGAAAAGGCCGGCGGCAGGATTGCCCGGCCCATCTTCGCGTTTCCAGGCGGAAGACGCTTCCATTTTACCGATCCGGCAGGCAACGAACTGGCGGTATGGGGCGAGTAGATCGCCTCACGCCGGCTGATTTGCGCGGTTCGGTCGCTTGCCGGACGCGTGCATCGGGTGGGTCGGGAAAACCGGCCTCAAAGGCTGGCGCAAACGCATTGTGCTTTTGATCGGCTCTGCTTATAAGGCCGCTCGTGTCGATTCAGCCTAATCGGCCTGTTGGGGCGTCGCCAAGCGGTAAGGCAACGGTTTTTGATACCGTCATTCCCAGGTTCGAATCCTGGCGCCCCAGCCATCGATATTTTTTCCTTATTTTTCAATCGCTTAGATAATATTAGTAAATGCTAAGTGTTACAACCTCGTGGATGCTCCACGAGGCACAACTCGCTCACTTCCCATCCTATGGCAAGATTGTCGTGAGTTTGGCGCATCTTCTGTAGCGACCAATCTGTGCCCTGATATGGTTCACGGCATTGTTTTGAGGGCGAATCGTATGAATGACATCGGTATGCAATTCCAGCTTCCGCTCTCTTTGCCAGAAAATCTGTCGCAATCGCGCAATTGGAGGGGCACAACTAATACGGAGGCCGATGGCGTATATGGTTGGTATCGCTATATCCAAGACTTCACCGGGGATTTCGCAGAAAAGTGGATCAGCAAAACCTTCTCTGAAGGGAGCTTAGTGTGGGATCCCTTTGTCGGTTCCGGCACCACGATTGTTGCATGTCAAAAGCTCGGAATTGACAGCGTTGGCTACGATGCCAATCCCTTTATGATTGAAGTGGTCCACGCGAAGACTGACTGGGGACTATCGCCCGTATTAATTGAGGAAGAGCTGCATTCCATCCTTGCTCAAGCCAAGAACCGCTTCGGGATCAAAATACCAAAATATATCGCATGGTCCGATTATGAACCCCTCATGGAGGGGCGAAATGACTTTCACGGCGATCCAAAGTTGCGCAAATGGATTGCCCCTTCGGTTGCGGAAGAAATTAGGTGGCTGGTCTCAGAAATTGAGAAGTCGAGCGATGCGCGTGTAAAGCGCTTTCTCCGCCTAGCAGTGGCTTCAATCATAATTCCAGCCTCAAATATGATACTTAAGCCCAATATTTCGTATCGATCAAAGGCCACTGTTGAATATCCGGTCGTAGAACATTTCGAAGCACGATGTCGCGCGATGATTGCCGAATACAGGAATCTTACGCAAATCGAAATCGGCTCATCAAAAGTTGAATTAGGCGACGCTAGAACCGCCGGCCCTCATAGAGCGGATGGTATCTTTACGTCGCCCCCTTACCCCAACGATATGGAGTATGTTCATCAGACAAGGTTGGAATTAGCTTTGTTGAATCATACTTCGGACAAGAAAGAGCTTACTGCTCTCAAGAAGCGCATGGTCTCGTCTAGTGTAAAGCTCGTCTACCGCGAAAATGAATGGCAAAAAGCCGAAGGCATGGAAGTTGATGCCGTTCGTTGCGTATACACGAAGATTGCCGAGACACTGGTGGGACGCAACTGGGGTTGGAATCCTGCAGATATGGTAGCCCAGTATTTTGGGGGAATGCGGGCAATAATGCGAAATTGGCACCAGAGGCTTGCCCCCAACGCTATCGCAGCGGTGGTCGTCGGAGACTCAGCATTCAATGGCATTAAGGTAGCAACGGACGAGCTTTTGGCCCGGTGCGGAGAAATGGAAGGTTTTGCAATTGAAGATATATCGGTGTTCCGTCAACGCTGGAATAGCAAGCACGAGATCGAGCTACGTGAAAGCGTCGTAGTCCTTCGGAATAAGGGTATACAGTAAAGTGAGCAGGATACTTGAACTCTTTGGCCACTCGACAAGAGAAAATGTAGAATGGAAAACAATTGTAAGAGACCAATTGTGCCCTTACTCCGACAAGAAGTGCTTTAAAATTCGAAAAAGTGATCCTACAATATCGATTGGATCCTGTGTTGTCGCACAAGGAAGAGAATTAAAACCGCTGGTGATCTGTCCAAACAAATTTTTGACGGGCAAGGGCAAGGCATTTGTGGATTGCCTTCACCTGCTTACCCTTCATGAGCCGGGAAACGAAATTCACCTTTTGCCGGAACAATATATTCCTGGGGGCAGCGTGGATTATTTCTTGGTATCTGCGAGAAAAGGAAACGCGATTGATTTCGTAGGTATTGAATTCCAAGGATTGGATACTACTGGAACGGTGTGGCCGTTCCGGCAAGATTTTCTAAAGTCTCATGGCATAAATGTTCCGCCTTATGAAGCGGGCACATTTGGCGTCAATTGGAAGATGACAGCAAAAACAATTTTGGTGCAGTTAAACCATAAGATTGGAACTTTCGAAGGTATGAACAAAAAGCTTGTTCTCGTCCTTCAGGATGATCTCTTGACTTATATGCGGAAGATTTTCTCATTTAGTGATTTGCAAAAAGCTCGACTCGGGGACTCTATGCATTTTCATCCTTATAAATGTTCTTTAACTGACGATAAAATTGAAATGACACTCACGGAGCGATTTAGCACTGATGCCGTAGGTGTCGCGAAGGCGATGGACCTCGGTGCGAGCAGCAATCTCGTTCTGGACGAGGTGCTCGCCAAGCTCTCGTCAAAACTTACCGAACGCTCACTTCTTTCCCTCTTCTAGGCACTTATAAAGGAAAGAAGCCCGCCGAGTCTCCCCGGCGGGCTTCTGGTCGGTCGGCGAGGATCGGGCGGCTAGGGTTCCAACGTCACCACATCGTCAGCGGGGATCGCGGAAGATCGGATAGCCGTCTTCGTGCTGCTCGCTGCACCAGTTTTCAATCGTATCTAGAAGGTCCGTGGCCTCCTGCGGGTAGTCGAGCAACACCGCATCCGGCGTTGCGCGGATGCGCTCAAGCGTGTTGCCGATCAGGTCAAGCAAAAGCTCGCGAGCCTGTTCGTTCTTGGCATCATGCTTGGCTTTACACTCGGCCGCTGCGTTGATGATTATCTCGCGAAGTGCGGGACTGAGCGCCATTACGCGGCCTCCTGCACGGCCTGCGGAAAGAGAACGCGCAACGTCCTACCGCGCTGGAAATATTCGATAGGCTTGCCGGTGCGGTTCGCCACACTCTGGAAATGGACCATTTCCCCGGCCCAATCCCAAAGGACTTCTAACCGCCTTGCGCTCCGGTCATCGTCGACATTGTCGATCAGCCAAGCAAACTGCTCCAAGCGCTGAAGCTTCACTTCCGTGAGTATTTCCGACGATGCCAGCTCGGCCATGTTTGCGATATTTACATTAGTCATTATATAATTCCTCGCCCTTTGGGCATTAGGTGCCGGTGTTGACGCACCGGCATTTGATTGAACTGCTTCATGACGGCGCGGCCCTTGGGTCGCGTCGTTTTGCGTTAGGCTGTCTGGTTCCTCAATCTCCTTTCACTTCCCACTGTGGCAGCGCTCGCCGGACTTGCCTGTCCAGTTGGGCGCGAAGTTTGTGAAGGCGGGCGCTTTCCGCGAGCGCCTTCTTTTTTGCGGTTGGGTCGGACAGGTCGGATTGCTCAAGTTTGGCAATCGACTGGTCGATTTCCTCGCGCTTGTATCGATTGATGATGCCAGCAAGTTCCGTGGCCGCGTCGAGGTAAGCGCCAACCATGCGCTCTGCCCTGCCAATCGATCCGCGATAGGGGCCATCGGTGTCCGGGTCATGATCGGGATCATCATCAGACACGAACACCGGAAGGCCATCCGGTTTGACGCCACCCCATTCAAGGTTGGTCCTCACCTCTTCCCAATTCGGATTGCCATCTACGAACTCGTAAAACTTGATCGTCGCGACTGCGTCGGTCGGATCACCGGCCAGCTTTTCACGCTCTGCCTTCCTTGTGAGGGAAAGACGCTTCCGCTCTAATGGGGTCATTGCCATATCGTTTATCTCCGCTGTGAACGTGAAAATAGAATTCACGTTCACAAAATGCAAGAGGCAATCGCACAATTATTTTCAGGATGCATCACCCCGAATATATTCCGGCCAAATGTCCGCAACCTCGCCGAGCGCGATCTTGATTTCATCCGGCCCTACCTCGCCGGTGAGAGGGCATGGCTCAAGCGTCAGAAGCGCCGCGACAAGCCGGTCGTATGTTTCGGTTTCAATGTAGATTTCCAAGGCAATGTATCTCCGCCGATTGGTGTTGAACAGATTCGATATGAATCTGTTCGCGGAAGGATGCAAGCCTTAAAGGCGTAAATATCTTTTATTTTCAAATACTTAGATAAGTCAGTAGTGACTGAACCACCAATTACTCGGGCCTTTGGCCCTCCCTGCGCGCTTCGCTTGCTGCCCGCTGCGCGGGCAATCGTGGGGCTATTCCGGAGAATTGGTTAGTTTGTTTCTTTCTAACAATCCCTGCGGTGATGAGCTTTCCCCCCCCTGTTAGAAAGTGAGTAAAATCACGATCTAACAAAGGAGGGAAATTCTTCTGCGTATAAAGAGTGTTGAAGCTACTAGCCCTTATCAGGGGCGGGAGGCGGTTGGCTAAACCTCCCATAAAGCCGAATCCCGGTCCTTGCGAACCTCCAACGGTAATCACTTCCGGCAAGCTCGAACACAACAAGCCGGGAGCATCAGGTTATCCCTACGCCATAGCGTGTTCGATAGAGCCTGAATCTTTTAAGGTGAAACTTTCGAAGCCTGGGCTTCATGGCGCGATGCGAGAGGCGAGGAAGGTCGCTTCGATCTCCATTTTGTGGGCTTGGACACAGGACGACGGTCTCGTATTCCGTCGATTACAAATGACCTTCAAACACGTAGCGCAGAAGCGCTCCAAGCCTATATCCTATCAAATTGATGGCCTGATAGGTATTCCGGGACGATCTCGAATAGTTCTTTGGGGAGGGTGCGCGACCTACTTTGTGTATTCGCTGCTTGCCCGAGACGGGCTTAGGGGACTTGGTAATTGGTTCGCTGGCAATCGATCAATGAGGATCAATGCGAAGTATAGATGAGGATTTGTCAGATATCCAGAAAAATCTCGGATTTCGTGCATTTTCGAAGATTTCCCTACCTAACGCTCACAATCGACCATGGGGACGCCGTAGAGGGGCTTTAGCTATTTACGGTATATGGGCCGGAAGTAGCACTGGTCGACGCTGACGACCGTCAGTGTGGCGCTGCGACGCTAACAAATGCATTCTAAGTAGTTATCGCTGATCGATGAAGATTTATTATCAGACTCTTGACTTCGCCAGCGAGATACACTAAATTTCGTGAAGTTGCATAGGCTTGGTTCCCTGTTCAACAGACTGGCACTTGAAGAGGTCGCACGGAAGGGTGCGGCCTTTTCTTTTGCGTCAATTGCTGATTTTCGATCAGCGCCCGCGACTACGGCTGTTGCCGAGGTTCCCCGGCCTTGTTGCGCGCCTCATCTCGTCGGCAACCACCCCTCGCATGGTCGCCTCCATCTGTCGGGCCATTTTCCGCGCAAGGTCATCATTTTGGGCAGGTGTGCCGGCGGAACCATTGACGGTGATAGGCGCACTGATTTGAACGGTCGGC